>JAISZB010000216.1 GCA_031269465.1 Clostridiales bacterium
GCCCTTCGCCAATGCTGTTCCAAGGTTTTGTATGCTTATAGCACCATCCCTTCCCCTAAGGACTGTTCAGCCACAGGCCGTAGAATCCGGAGCTGGAGCAAACGCTCCGGAGTACCTATGTATTCTTGGATAACGTAGTCAGTTAAGACTTAGGCTAGTCAATCAGGACTTGCTAATGCAAGCCCCTAGCTTTTAGCTATGGGGTGATTGACGAGTAAATCAATGCAGCTGAATTTTCAACTGAACGAGAGCAGAGAAACCTCTTGTTCTGTACTGATTTGAGAAGGAAGCTTCGATCTTGGTTTCTTCAAGGCTTCAATGCGTAATCAGACCCAAAATCGCTGCATTTGATTGTTTCTAAGCTTGCGCTTAATTGAGATTTTTGTGCGCCGCTTGTTTTATTACTCAAAATGATAATTATACTCACTCTTCTGAGTGAAAAAGACGTTGAATCGAAATTCAACGCCTTTTCAAATGAAATTATATGTTGAATTGCAATCGTTACTTTCCTGAGCAAATCAGTATAGTATAATAATGTTGCGTCAAATGGCCGATTTTTGCACTGCATTATACTTGAATGCTGGTTAGAAGTCGGATGTCCCTGTGTTGAACTTGAGAGTCCACTGAAACCAAGCTTTAAACAGGCAGTTTTATAAGTGAGAAGTATAATCACTAGCTAAAACGAAAGTCAGTGTAGACTCAACCCCTTAATCCTCAACTGCGAATAAGCTTTAAAATGCGGGTGAATGACGAAAAATTCCAGTAGTGGAAAAACAAGAGGATTAGGCTCTGATCACTGAGTGATTTTGCTTTGGATATTATCTAGCTTCAAGTTGCTTATTGAGTCGCGCATCTTTGTGTCAGCCTTTTTATTCTCCATTGTGTAATAGTCGAATACTCCTAAGTTTCCAGAGCGAAGAGCATCTGAAATAGCTTTGGGGATCTCGGCTTCCGCGGCGACCAGATCAGCTCTTTTTCCTACAACAGCGGCTTTCATTTCCTGTTCCATCGCTATAGCAATAGCCCTGCGCTCTTCAGCTTTGGCCTGGGCTATCTGCTTGTCAGCTTCAGCCTGCTCGATCTGGAGGCTGGCTCCGATGTTGCGTCCGATGTCTATATCCGCTATGTCAATGCTCAAAATTTCGAAAGCCGTTCCGGAATCAAGTCCTTTGCTTAGAACCGTCTGGGATATGCGATCAGGATTTTCCAAAACTTCCTTGTGGCTGTGGGAAGAACCGACAGTCGTTACTATTCCTTCGCCGACGCGGGCTATGATCGTTTCTTCTCCTGCGCCTCCAACCAACCTCTGCAGGTTTGTACGCACAGTGACGCGGGCAATGACCTTGACTTCAATTCCATTTATGGCTACGGCGGATATCCAAGGAGTCTCTATGATCTTTGGAGTGACGCTCATGCGTACGGCGTCGAACAAGTCGCGTCCAGCCAGATCGATGGCGGCGGCTCTTTCAAAGGTCAGCTCAAGATTAGCTCTTTCAGCCGCGATTAGAGCATCTACTACATTGTCAATGCGTCCGCCTGAAAGATAATGGCTCTCTAACTGGTTGATCGAAATATCGAGTCCTGCTTTGCTGGCTTTGATGAGCGGGCGTATGATTCTTTCCGCGCGCACTCTTCTCAAGCGCATGCCGATGAGCGAGAAGATGCTGATGTGCACTCCGGCAGCCATAGCTGATATCCAAAGTCCAAGGGGAACAAAGGAAAAAAAGATGGCGAGGAACAGGATAAGCAATAGTACGACTGCGAAAAAACCAATGCTTTCAATCATTAGACAAACCTCCCTAGTAGTTAAGCAATTCGCGCCTTTGCGACTGCCTAAGCTTAGAAAACCTTTTTAGCTTTGACGATGCATTTCCGCTCTATTCACGGCATGAAACCGCGAAGCTTTGCGCAATCATGAAACCGACTTGGATTTGAGCCTGTCAATTGAAATTTTCAGGCAATTGCTTTACAATCACCTTGGATTTTGTAATTCCTATAACCTTAATCTTGCTTTTTTGAGGAATTAAAGGCCCGTCCGAGGACACCTCAAATTGAACTCCATCAAATTCGGCAAAGCCGTAAGGCTTAAGAGTAGTTTTTGCCAATCCTATCTTGCCCAGCAAATAAGACAAGTCATCAATATCCGATTGCCCGTTTGAAAGCGTTTCGGAGAGCACAAACTTTCCTGCCAGCTGCTTTTTGAAGATGAAGCGCAAAGCCAGAAGGCTTCCCCCAGTCACTCCCAGAATCTCGAAAGCCACTAGGAAGAGTCCGAACGGGGTGTAAGCGACGGTGAACGCGGAAGCGACGGCAAGAAGAACAATGCCGATTATGCCGCATATGCCAAAGCCGGGCATGAGCATCTCCGCGAAGCAAAAAAGCAAAGATAAAATCAAAAGCGCAACGATGACGGCGATCATGGTAATCCCCCTTCACAAAAATTTTTCCCCTTGGCATGAGCCAAGCGAGGCGGCGCTTGCAGGCGATATCCAGTCTAAGCCTTTACAATCAGCCTGATATGGGAATTAATCCTATACAAACATACGAAGCTTAATTCTTTTTGTCTTGAGGAAAACAGCCATGCTGAACTATTTCCTGATCGAAGCGCGCAGGAAAATGGGTGTGGGAAAAGAAAGCTGGAATCCTAACGAGACTACCCCTTTATATTATACTTCATGCTGTCTTAATAGTCAAAAATATATTTATTTTATTTTATGGATATTTTGCAAAAAAGTTGCTCAGAGACGATTGGAATTGTGAATTGCATATTAAAGCTCCAATTTGGAGCTTTAATATATGCTGATTTTCAGCTGAAAATACCTATTAGCGGTCGGATTTACCAATTGAGCCATTGTATATTCCAGATTTAAAATCGGAACTTTCCAGTTCAAATCAGCATGCAATGGCCCGGTGGAAAATCAAGTCCTAAAATCAACATAATGCATATGCGCAGCATATCAAGTCCTCCATGCTCCCCTTCAAGATCAAAGCAGGAACTAAAAAGAAAAGAGCGAGGCGCTGTATGCGACCTTTGGCTCGCAACAGCGCCCCGCTCTTTTCTTATTTAACTTGAAGCAAAGGGAAGCGATAGGGAGATCAAGCCTCAGCTTCCTGCTCTGCGCCATTTGAAACCACTCTAGTGTTTTTTATCTGTATTCCGGGCTTAACTCGCTCCTTTTCGACAGTCGAGACAGTGCCGTCCAAGTATTTGACTCTGTACTTGTTGTTTGCCTCGCTGTATTGCTCGAAAAGGCCTAGAGGACCCCCTGACAAGTCCTCTATCACGGCTACCGGCTCGCCATTTTGGATGTCAAAGCCTTCGAAGAGGATGAAATGCATCCACTTTCCTGACCAAACATATTCTTCAAGAATGTCGCGATTCCTAATCAATTCAAAATCAGACTCAGGAGGCTCCGTTTCTTGGTTTGCGCTCCGGCTGAGGCTGTAATTTTGGTGAACCAGCACATGGATGATCGGGCTGTCTGCATTTTCCCAGATTATGTCGCTTCGTCCGCTTACTTTTATCCAGATGGATTTGTTTGCGGGCTTGTTTTGATCCCACAGCTCATTGTGGTAGGCTTTGTAGCTCTCCCGCAGATCCAGGGCTGTGCGGAAACCGCCGTTGTCCCAGATGTAAGCGCGTATGTATATGCTTTCTTCAGAACCTTTAGGATTGTCAATGCGCTCTCTGGCGACTATGACTCCGCTGGTCTCGTCTTTCATGGGCATGACCTGTATGTCCTTGAGCTCGTTGAAAATGCCTACAAGCCCGGAGAAGCTGTAAAAGCCGCTATTTTTCTCATACACGGCCGCAAGGATTTTTCCCTTGCCTCCATTTACAATTACAAGGGCGTCTTTTTGCCTGCCTTTGATTCTTTCAAGCCTTACATCCACTGATAGCCTTTCAGGTCTTCCCCAGGTGCTCCACTTGCCGCTGTTTATAAGCACTGAACGGGCAATCAGCTTCTTGAGGCTCTCTTTCTCCTGAGCGTTCCCGTTTATATAAGCGTTCATAGCAGATTCTTTGATGCGAATAGTCTGGGTTAAAAATACAACGCAGGCCATTATTGCGCAAAGCATCAAGCCTCCGGCCAGACGGCCGAACAACTTGCCCTTTGCTATATCCCTGGTTTTAGCCATGAATTCTTCCTCCAAATGCCAAAAAAGCAGTTTCGGCCTGCAACGCGCCCGATCCGCCTGTAAGCTTATGATTTTCCGGCTGGCTTAAGTACAGATATGGGCAGTCAATATACTGATTTTAGAGCTTGGCTGTCCACTGTCGCTGATATTCTTAAATGCATGAATTCAGCGCTTTGCTGCCAAGCTAAAGTTAGCTTCCCTATGTGCGCCAGCATAATAAAGCTCTAAGAAACCGAACGCGGGTCGGCGCCTTTTTAAGTGCAAGCTTTACCGCTACTAATTTATGTTTGACATGGAGAAAAAATAACACTGGGATTTGATTATACTGAAAATTGCAGCCTATGCGGCTTAAGCGGTTAGCTAAAATAGGAACTAAACGAGAAGCTCCTGCTTGATTTGATAAAGCCAGACGCTAAGATTCAATGTTCGGCAACTTGTATCCTCCTAATGTGCATTTTGAAAAATCACAAAATATCTACCAATATAAACGTGACTATTGAAATCAGACTTAAAATTAATTGTGAGAAATGTATAACAATCCAAGCAGCGAAGTCTGAATTATAGTTGCAATTCAGTTCATTATACTTAAAAAGCATAGACTATTGAAAATATTTCTGCTAGATCTAAAAATGCACATTAGGAGTTGCATCATTATCATTGGCGGTGAAGCTCAGCGCCATAGGGGTTCCCAAGCAAATCACGATAAGCTTTAGACATAGGAAGACATGCGGATTCGCAGTCGAATGCTCCTGTTATGTATGTTGACAATCACCAATTGCAAAGCAGTATAAGATCAAATTTCGGGGCTTGATTGTCTATGCCAACGCGAACAGGCATTCAAATCAAGCCCCGAAACCGGAAGAGCGTCTGGGGGCGCTTTGTTTTCCCCCTACAGAGTTTTTTTCGGAGCAGTGTACATTCTAGCGCCGGAATCATCGCTTTTAGAGGGGAACAACTCTCCGACGCGCTTGCTGATATCAAGTTTGCAGGAGGAGCAGTAGCGTCCGCTCAGAATAGGTTTGTTGCAAGACAGGCATCTGATATCTCCATTCATGCCGTTTGATGTCTCCAGCCGGCCTTCTCGAAGGTATCCCAGAATCTTTTTGGCGTTTACTTGAGTTCCCTCAGACAGCTCGCTTATATTGCAGTTAGGATGTTCAAACACGTATTCTTTAAGCCTCTGGAAGGTTTTCTCTTCTTCAGCTTGGCAAGCGGGGCAGTACGGGCTTTTTATCTTTGCGAATACCTTGCCGCAACGCGGGCAGTTGACTATTTCCATAAAGATGAAATCACCTTCTTTTGCATGGGAAGCCAAAGATATGGCGCGGCGGCTGCGAAAATCTGGCGCCATGCTTTATGACTCCCCGTTTTTGGCAGTTTTTATCTGGCCTAGCATGGACATCACTCGCTTGCTGCTCATGAGAACCCGGAACAGGGGATAGCCCAGGCAGGCGACAACGACTATTTCACCTATCCATACAGTAAGTATATTGTAAAAGATGTTTGTATGAGTAGCATAGGCAATAAACAAAGCTACAGGAGTGTTTGCCAACATAGGCCAGAAAGAGGCGGCCAAGAGGTTTTTCGTCCTTGAGATGGCGAAAACGGCGGCGGCTGTGCATAGCGTTCCGATTGCAGCGTCAACCAAGCCGAAAGGGGAGAACATGTTGGAGATAAGGCAGCCCAATACGACTCCCGCGCCGTATATTGGATCTATAAATGCCATCAAGTTCATTATTTCCGCAATTCTAAACTGTATACTTCCGAAACTGATAAATGACAGCCCCAGTGTAAGAGCCACATAGGCTGCAGCGGTGAGAGCAGCGACTGCAAGACGCAAAACCTGGCGTTGATTGTTTCTAAGACCCATTTGTCATCCCCCTCTTAATTATACTGATTTGCATGTAAGATTTCCCTGTTAAGCTTGCAAGTACAGCGAGTGCGATTGACATCGGCATTTCGTACCGCTCAATGTACAGTCAAGCTCCAAAAAAGGAACATTTGATGAAAATCGGTATAACTGCAAATCGGCATATCGAGCTATACTGACGCGCAACTAAACGCAATGATTTTATGGCCTGATTATCCGTCGAGCGTTTCATAATCCAAGGATAGAACTGAAACTTTAGAATGCGGTCATATGCAGAATTCATGCTTAGATTGAAGCGCTTGTCAAGAACCGCGGCCATTATGCGAAAAATCCTACTTTCCTCTTCACCTTCACAATCATTTTGCGAGCCGCTTCATTGGCTCTTTCGCCGTTTTTTCTGATTACATCGTCAATGTAGGCCTTGTCTTCGCTGAGGTCTTTGAATTTCTTCTGTATAGGCCGAAGCTCTTCTACAACAGCTTCTCCAACCTGAGTTTTGAAGCTTCCATATCCAGAGCCGGAAAAATCCACTTCAGCCTGCTCTATGGACTTGCCAGTCACGGCGCAGTAAATTGAGAGCAGATTCGTTATGCCGGGCTTTTCAGGGGAGGCTTTGATTTCGCTTCCAGAATCGGTGACGGCTTTTTTGAACTTGCTCAGCACAACTTCCGGCTTGTCTAAAAGGGATACTAAGTTGCCTTCACTAGCCATTTCCGATTTCGACATTTTTTTAGACGGTTCCTGGAGGCCCATCACCCTTGTTCCTGTTTTGCCGTAGTAAGCGTCGGGTATTACGAACACATCGCCGTAAATGGAGTTGAACCTAATGGCGATGTCCCTGCACAGTTCCAAATGCTGCTTCTGGTCATCCCCAATCGGGACCAAGTGCGCTCCGTATAGCAGTATATCAGCCGCCATAAGCACAGGATAGCTGAAGAGCCCGGCATTTATGTTGTCCGCGTGCTTCAGAGACTTTTCTTTGAACTGCGTCATCCTGTTCAACTCGCCCATGTAGGTGTAGCAGTTGAGTATCCAAGAGAGCTCTGCGTGGGCAGGCACTTGAGATTGGTAATAGATCAAGGTTTTTTCCGGATCCAAGCCAAGCGCGATGTAAAGAGCCAGCAGATCCCTGCAGCGCTTTCTAAGCTCAGCCGGATTCTGCCTGACTGTAATGGAGTGCATGTCGACTACGCAGTATATGGTGTTGCACTCTTCCGACTCCTGCAGAGAGACCCAATTCTTCAAAGCGCCCAAGTAGTTGCCTAAGTGCGGCAAGCCAGTCGGCTGCATCCCGCTGAAAATAATCTTTTTAGAATCCAACACTTCACTCCTATCGTTATTTGGTTAAATAGCTTTTTATGCTTGCTGTCAAGCGCATATCAATCTATAGAAGGATAGCACACTTGAGCGATAATCGCAAGCTGCAAGCAAAGGAGAAAAAGAGGCGTTTCACATCTCTCGAATGGCTTGCGGGGGAGACAGGCGGCGTTGCGCTATGCTGATTTGCAATCATATTAAAATCAGCATGATTAAATGCTTCAGGGGTGTTTTCTGCGGTGCTTGCAAATGTGTTAAGCGTGTGGCAAGTGAAAGCCGCCGCGCTTCGGGCCGATCGGGCCGGCGCATTCAAGCGCTTCGCGGCAACGGGCGCGTTTCAAGCGATATGCGGGTTAATGCGAATCAGCATAATCGCGTTGATATAATTATTTTGCCTTCTCGCGATAAGCCAAAGGGCAAGCCCTTGCCGCAATGGATTTAAGAGCGCAAAAAAAGATGAAGCTCAAAGAATATTTTGTGATTGCAAATCGAATAAATATATGTTATAGTTTTCTTTAAAATGCCGCGCTGGCATTCCCGTCAAGCAACTTCGCATAAGCGGCTTAAGCAGGCCGAAGGCGTTAGATTAGCGCTGGAGTTCATAAGCGGACAAGCGCCCAGAATTGCTCGTTGGGAAGGAAGCTTCTCCGCGCCAATGCGAATGCCAAGGGGATTCTGTCTGCCGCATTAGAAAAGGAGGATTTATATGAGCGAAATTATTCGTGAAATCGAACAAGAGCAATTAAAAGACAATATTACGCAGTTTAAAATAGGAGACACCATTCGCGTATTCGCAAAGATCATTGAAGGCTCCAAGGAGAGGATTCAGGTTTTTGAAGGCGTAGTCATGAAGAGGCAGAATGGCGGATCAAGAGAGACTTTTACAGTCAGGAGAATTTCCTACGGGGTTGGAGTAGAAAAAACCTGGCCCCTTCACTCCCCAAGAATCGATCATATCGAAGTTGTTAGAAGAGGCGTCGTAAGAAGAGCTAAGCTGTTTTATCTTCGCGGGCGCATAGGCAAAGCTTCAAAGGTCAAGGAAGAAATCTTGAAAAGAGGCGCGCATTCAAAGGCTTAAGCTGTTGAAGGCAACACATGGTGCGGGATTGCAAGCGTTTGAGGCGCAGCTGCCTTTAGTGGCTTTGCAGCTGGCGTCGACTGAGCTTCGGTGAAAAGCGATAGGGAGGCATATTCGCTTTTGCCGAAAAAGATTCGGATGTAGGGCTTAATTCGGCTGAGCCGTTTAGCTTGATCCGATTCTATGCTTGGTTGGCGCTTTTTGCATATGCGCTCTAAAGCGCTGGAAGAGGTGAATATGAACATTAACTGGTATCCGGGGCATATGGCCAAGTCCATCAGGATGATGGAGGAGAGCCTGAAGCTGGTGGACGTGGTTGTAGAGCTGCTAGACGCGAGAATTCCCTGCGCCAGCAAAAATCCGGACATTGACAGGCTGGCAAAGGGCAAGAAGCGCGTAGTAGTGCTTAATAAGGCCGATTTGGCTGACGACTCGCAAACGGAGGCATGGAAAAAGTTCTATTCATCTTCGGGTTGGTTCGTGCTGGCGTTGGATTCGCTTTCCGGAAAGGGGATAGACAGGATCGAAAGCGCTTGCAGGGAACTCATGAAAGAGAAGATAGAGCGCCAGATGAGCCGGGGACGCATCTTCGTCCCAATTCGCGCCATGATAGTCGGAGTGCCGAATGTCGGAAAATCCACCCTCATCAACAGCTATTCGGGAAAATCAATAGCCAAGACCGCTGACAGGCCCGGCGTGACTAGAGGCAAGCAGTGGATAAGGCTGAAGAAGGATCTGGAGCTTCTGGACACGCCCGGAATCCTCTGGCCTAAAATCGAAGATAATCAAGCTGCCATTTGCCTGGCCGCAACCGGAGCAATCCAGGATGCAATCCTCGATATGACGGGGCTGAGCCTCAAGCTTATAAATATCATCAGGCAGTTTTATCCCGGATTCGCGGGAAACCGATATCAGATATCTGAGGAAGGCACTGATATTGAGATTCTTTCAAGAATAGGAAAAGCGCGAGGCTTTCTGCTAAAAGGGGCTGAAATAGACATTGACAGGGCGGGCATCGTCGTTTTGGATGAGTTTAGAGGCGGAAAGCTAGGGAAGATAACGTTGGAGAGGCCTAAACCAAAGGATTGAGGGCTGTATTTTTTCAGGAAAGAAAGGATGGATAGCATGGGAGCCGTGCCTTCCAGAACCGAAGCTTACGAAATGCTCCTAAGGTACAATAAAAACCCGGCGCTGATAAAGCATGCGCTTGCGGTTGAGGCGGTAATGCGCCGCTTCGCCAGAAATCTTGGCGAAGACGAGGAAAAATGGGGCGTGGTAGGACTTCTTCATGATATTGACTATGAATTGCACCCTGACCAGCACTGCGTCAAGGCAGTCGAGATTTTAAGGGGCGAAGGCGTGGGGGAAGAAGTGATACATGCGGTGTGCTCGCATGGGTATGGAATCTGCACAGATGTCGAACCTGTTCATGTGATGGAGAAGGTGCTTTTTACCATAGACGAGCTTACGGGATTGATAAACGCCGCCGCTATAATGAGGCCGTCAAAGAGCGTCATGGATCTTGAATGCAAGTCTGTGATGAAGAAATACAAGTCCCCGAATTTCGCCGCGGGCGTAGACAGAAGCATTATTGAAAAAGGCGCTGGGTGGCTGGGATATGATTTGAAGCATGTCATTGACGAAACCATTCTAGGCATGAGGGACGCAGCTGAGGAGATTGGGCTTAAAGGAAGAGTCGAGGCGGTTTGAACGATGCTGGCTTTTTGCGGCTTGAGGCAGGGAGGTGGCTGCAATGAAGGAAAAGGAGATTTCATTCCCCGCGTCGAACGGGGAGCACGATATTCGCGCGCTGATCTGGAGTCCGGATCGCGCGTCAGATGTTAAGGCGGTGTACCAGCTGTCTCATGGCATGTGCGAATACAGCGAGCGATACCGGGAATTCGGAGAATATCTAACAAAAAACGGATTTGTTGTAGCTATAAACGATCATGCGGGACATGGCAAGTCCGTCAAGGACGCATTCGGATACTTCGGAAAAGGCGGATGCTTCTCAATGGTTGAAGACATGAGGAAGCTTTACGTTCTGATGAAGCAGGATCATCCGCGTTCCGCGCATTTCCTCCTGGGGCACAGCATGGGTTCTTTCCTCGCCCGAATGTACGCGGCAAAGCATGGCGCCGATTTGGACGGCGCCGTCTTTTCCGGAACAGGAAGCGCTCCCGCGATTCTACCCATTGGCTACGCGATTAGCAGGCTGCTGGTAAAAACGAATGGCGCTAAGGCGCCAGGCGCTTTTTTGCACCGCCTGTCTGCCGGATCGTACAACAAGCGGTTCGCTCCGATTAGAACCGAGTCGGATTGGCTCAGCAGGGACAATGAGCTGGTGGATCTCTTCATAAGCGATGAGAGAAGCCGATTTTTTTTCACCAATAGCGGCTATAGGGACATGTTTCGGATCTTTCTGGAAATAAGCAGGCCGCAGTGGGCGAAATCCCTTCCCAAGACGCTTCCCATCCTGCTTTTTTCGGGAAGCGAGGATCCGGTCGGCGGATATGGAAGCGGCGTATTCAAAGTATTTAGAAGCCTTGCGGACGCAGGGGTATCTGATGTTGAAATGAAGCTCTACGGCCAAGGGCGGCATGAAATGCTAAACGAAATTAATAGGGCTGAAGTCTACGAGGACGTTCTGAATTGGACTGATGCCAGGATTAAGAGGAAGAAAAACGCTCCTCAGTGATTTGCCGGATATTTCAGCGGAGTATTGCCAAGCTTTTTTCAGGCCAGTGGATTTTTTGCAGGATTGCACAAAAAAGTGGCAAGGAGTTTGTCGCTCCCGCCATTTATACATCGGTATAGCATAGTCATTGCGCTGCTGCATTCTATCCAGCGCTGCGGCTTGAGAGCCAAGAAAGGCTGGCAAGGAAACGCCTTGCCAGCCTTTCATTGCCTCGGCGCGGATGCGCGCCGGAATAAATGGGTTAATAGCAGATATTTCCGCAACCATTTATGTCTTCGAATAGTGAGGAGATATTGTCCATGAACTGCGTCTTCTGCTTCTCATCCCAGCTGCCGTACGCCTTTTCAAAGAAAGAGTCGAAATCTTTGCCTTCAAACGGCCAGGGAAGCAGGCGGCATGCGTAAGATTTGACGATTTCCCGCTTGGAAGGCCGCATTGAGGATAATACATCAAGAGCATCTTCCGCAAAGCTTTCGATTGCATCCCGCGCGTCAATTCCGCTTGAGGGCGCAAGTATTGAAAAAGGCTTGTACTTTTCATCTGGAGCATCGTAAAACAGCGCGGATACAGCCGTGAAAAGCGCGTGCGCCCGCTTTGCGGGAGCGCTGAAAGACTCGACTTCCAAAGGGTTGTAGAATAAGCCGTGATCCATTTCATCCATGAGCCGCTCAGCTTCCGCAGAGCACAAATCAACTAAAGACTCCCCGAACAGCTCTAGCTCGCCATCTTCCATCTTCTCAGAAAATGCGAAGAAGATGTCCCTGTGCATGCGATCTTCCAATAACTCATCCATTCCTAGAGCATGCTTTGCCAATATCATGAGGCAGCTCAGCGTTTCAAAGATTTTGCCGCTAATCGCCTCGACATAATCAAGCGGATTTATAAATTCGTGGAACATGAACGCCTCCAAGTTATCCAGCTCTTTTTCTGAGTCCATTAAGAGCGCTTCATCCAACATTTCATCCAGGGATGGTATGAAACCCGGAAAGGTATTCTCCATCTGCCGATCGAACCAGGGAAACATCTGTTCCATAAGCCATTTCACATAGCTTGGGATGACTTCCGCTTCAAGGCTTTCCAGAGAGCTTTTGAGGAAATCTGCAAACTCGCTATCCGTCATGGCGGAAGGCATGACGCTCATTATAAATGGAAGGCGCTGGCGCTCGTCCTCGCAGTAAATGTTTAGCGCATGAATGGCGTACTCAAGCGCGTCATGCGCGGGGAGGGTTTCATGAACCATTCGCTTCAAGCTGCTTTTTGTTGAAATTATTGCAAATATGACAAGTCCGATGTAAGATTTGAAATTCGCCAAGGTTTGATGCAACGACTTGCATCTTGCATCCAACTCTTCAATGCCTGCCAGAAACGCCTCCCTCTCTCCGGCCTCTCCGGAAATCTTTTTGAGATCTGCCATGAGGAGGGGGATTTCATCTATAAAAGGAGCGAGGCGTTCCAAAAGCCCCGCGAATTTTACATCTGACAAATTCGGCTCGGATTCAAGCAATTCCCCTAATGCTTGAAGTTCTATGCTGTTATGGACTCCTATTATAAGCGAAGCCTTCAGCTTCAAATCCGTCTCCTTCAAAGCCGCCTCTATATACGCCTGCTCGTTCACTGCATGCGCCTCCTCTCGTGGAAGCCGTCGCATTCCATGCTTTCCTGGAATAATATGGCCTGACAATTATATCACTTTACACAGAGTATATCAATAAGAACGTGCGGCGGAAAAGTAAGCGCTGAGCATTGGAAAGATCTGATTTTGGATGCAGCTTTCAAGGGATGAAGAATATGCTTGATCGCTCATCTGCATATTGAGCCGGGCTTTAATAATGTCAGGGAATATGAGCATACTATACCGATGAACTCTTGTATATAATTCAGTTCCAAAGCCGACGGGAGTTTTTGTTCGCGTTGGCACGCCTTAAGGCCTGAAGCGGGAGTGATGAGGATGATAAATGTACTTTTGGCAGATTCAGATCAAGACACTGTAAAAAACATAAAAACCTATATCAGAAGCGCATTCCCTGAGCTTAAGGTGATAGGGAACGCAAGCGGCAAGGAGCTTTCAGAGCTGGAGGCCGATCTGTTAATCGCCGACGTGAGATTTTTCGGGGCTTCAGGATACGTAATGATTAGGGACATACATGAGCGGTATCCAAAGAGCCGCATCATTTTGTACGGAGCATACAATGAGGGAGAGATAATGGTCAAATCCATGGAGTTCGGAGTTTTGGACTACATGTACAAGCCCATAAGGCCCGCGGAGCTTTCGCGCTGCATCAACAGCGCCCTCAAGCATTTCGAGCAGGAGGATTTGTCCAGAAGGGAAGAGAAGAATTTCTCTGAAAAGTACGATGAGCATTTGCACTTCTTCAAAGAGATGTTTATGAAAAATCTGATGTGCGGGGCGATAGGAAGCGACGAGGAGGCCCGCTCATCCTTTGAGTACTTCGGCATGCCCTTTGACAAAGGGTTCACTGTTTTCATCATGCGCATAGATCAGTTCAAAAAGCTGATCTTGGTCTTGAATGAAAAGGAGAAGCACCTCCTAGGCTTGAAAATATGCTTTTTTACAAGAGAGATGCTAAAAGGACTGCCTGTTGAAGGTTCAATCATGAACTTCAACGCGGTGGCATGCATAATAGGCGGATTTGAAGCTCTTGAGAAGCTGATAGAGCTTTTAGAGGCGTTGAAGGAAGAAATCTATAAAAGGATGAACATCAGAGTTACAATTGGCATTGGGAGGACTTATGAAAGCCCCTCGGACATTTCAGTCTCGTACAGAGAGGCTGAATCGGCGCTCAGGTACCGCTTCCATGTAGGATACAACACAGTGGTGCCTATACACTATATGGAGCCCTCAAACACCATAACCTACCGATATCCGTTTGAGAAGGAGGATAGGCTGGTATTCACCGCAGTCATTGGGGAGTACAATTACTGCAAGGTTCTTCTTGGAGAGATTTTCGACAGCCTGAAGGAATGCGAGCCGCTTCCGGACAAGTTTTTATCCAAGCTCGTCATGAATGTCATTATCTCCATAAACCGTTATCTGAGCGAGCAGAACATACCCATCCAATCCAACTTCATGACATTCTTCCCGTCCAAGGACGCCTTGGAGCTAAGAGACATTGATTCTGCCCGCAGGTATCTCGACAAAACTCTCAAAAGCTTCTGCGACTTCATACTGGAATATCATACCGCGCTAAACGCCAAGCTTATAGAATCAGCCAAGAAGATATGCGAAGACAGGTTCTATGAGACGTTTTCCCTGCCAAAGATTGCGTCTTCTCTTGGAACAACGCCTGAGTACCTTAACAGGCTGTTTATGGACAAGGAAAAGCACTCGGTCTTTGACTTTGCGGTGAAGGCCCGCATAAATGAAGCCAAGAGGCTGATGCGCGAAAGCGACATGAATGACGACATGGTGGCGGTGAAAGTCGGATATGATGATGGCAGGCATTTCCGAAGCGTTTTCAGGAAATACGAAGGCGTGAACACTTCCGACTATCGCGCGCAGTACAAAGCGCTCTCAAGCCGCCTGTACGCCGCCAGGCGGGAGACTTGACGCATGGCGAATATGCTTAAGCGCAGTCATAAATCAATTTTGAAGCTTGGATGTCCGCCTTAGCTTCTCGTAATTCAGCCCGAATTCTATTTACAATATGTATCAGCATATCTCTAGAAGTTTTATCAGAAAAAATCTCGATTTTTTTCTTGACATTTATAGAAATAAGGAGTAAGATTGCATTACGAGGAGTTTTGATTTGCATATGAAAGCTCCTGCCTTGAGACTTGGCTGCATATCAAGAGCAAAATGCCTGTATTTGCATTTTCAACTTGAACGTGGACAGTCAAGCTAAAATAGGCCTGTATGCCTGTAAATCGGCATGTCATATCCTCTATTAATAATGACAACACTGTGATAAGGAATAGTAAGCTTTTAAAGGATTTCAGAGAGCCGTTGGCTGATGCGAAACGGCATCCAAAGAAAGCTGAACTCACCTTGGAGTGGCTGACTGAACAAGATCGACTTATTTAGAGCCTCGATCTAGTAGGTTGCGCCGGGAGCCCGCCGTTACAAGGGCGGGATATTCGCGTCAAGCGAGCATCCGCAGAGTGTATCCCCCAATGGGGATAAAATGGAGTGGTACCGCGAAAATCAGCCTTTCGTCTCTTTATGAGACGAAAGGCTTTTTGTTGTCCAAAATCGTCCTCCAAGCTGGAGCATAGAATAAAAGAGGATGGATCCTTCAGACATGCTTATGAGCAAATTAGCGCCTTATAGAGAAGCTTGTTTGAATTAGGGACTCTATACTGATGATCTGCAGCCGCAAATGCATCGATTAAATCGGAACTTTCCAATGCAAGCGATAATTTTGCTGACGCCAATATGAAAGCTCCGAAACCGGCGCATTTTGAATTGGCATAATATGCGTTCCCAAGGCGAGAATCAAAAATCTATTTAGGGGTGAGATCATGAACTATGCCAAGTACCGCCCAATTGAATCTGTGGAGCTGGCTGATCGCAGGTGGCCTGGAAACCGGATAGCTTGCGCGCCGATATGGTGCAGCGTCGATCTAAGAGATGGCAACCAGGCGCTAGAGATTCCTATGACTCTGAATCAGAAGCTGGAATTCTTCAAATTTCTCGCGGACACGGGATTTAAGCAAATCGAGATTGGATTCCCTGCCGCCTCTGAAACTGAGTTCAGCTTCACAAGAGCGCTCATAGAAGGAGGACTCATACCTGACGACGTCGTTATTCAGGTATTGACCCAATCAAGGGAGCACATCATCAAAAGAACGTTCGATGCGGTGGCCGGAGCTTCTAAAGCCATCATTCACCTCTACAATTCAACTTCAACTCTTCAAAGAGAAGTGGTTTTTGAGAAGAGCAGGCAAGAGATAATAGGCCTGGCCGTTGAAGGCGCGAAACTGGTCGAAAAGCTGGCGGAAGAGCGGGGCAGGGAGCATTTCATCTTCGAGTACTCTCCGGAAAGCTTTTCAGGCACCGAGATGGACTACGCTGTAGAGGTTTGCGACGCGGTGCTTGATGTGTGGAAGCCGACTCCGCAGCGCAAAGCCATAATAAACCTGCCTAATACCGTAGAGATGGCTACGCCCAATGTCTATGCCGACCAGATAGAATATGCTCACAGGCATATAAAAAGAAGGGACTCTATAATTATAAGCCTTCACACGCATAATGACAGGGGGACGGCAGTGGCGTGCACGGAGCTTGCGCTTCTCGCGGGAGCTGACAGAGTTGAGGGCACTTTATTCGGAAACGGCGAGCGAACAGGAAACGCCGACATCATGAATATAGCTATGAATATGTACGCCAACGGGATCGATCCCCGCCTGGACTTCTCCCATATAGATGAAATGATATCTGTCTATGAGAAATCCACGAACCTGTATGTGCACCCTCGCCACCCGTATGCAGGCTCGCTGGTGTACACAGCCTTCTCCGGCTCTCACCAGGACGCTATAAACAAGGGGATGCAGAAGATGAAGACGCATCCGGATCTCTGGGCGGTTCCTTACCTGACAATTGATCCCAAAGACGTCGGACGGACTTACGATCCAATCATAAGAATAAACAGCCAGTCAGGAAAAGGCGGGGTTGCCTATATATTGGAAAACAGCTACGGCATTAAGATGCCCAAATCCATGCAGCAGCACTTCGGAGCCGTTGCCACCCAGGTTTCCGACGAAGGCAGCAAAGAGTTGCTTCCGGAAGAGCTATACAAGCTTTTTGACAAGGAATACGTAAACATAGAGGCTCCTATCTGCTTGGTCAAATACAATGAAACCGCCAATGGAGAGACTTCCGTTGACGCGAAGATAACAGACAGAGGCGAGCCGAGGCTGATAAGCGGAATCGGGGACGGAATCCTGGACGCCTTCTGCAAAGGCATAAGATCGAACCTTGGAGTGGATTTTGAAATTATAAGCTACAGCGAGCATTCGCTGGAGTATAGCTCGAAATCGCGCGCCATAACTTACGTTGAGATAAGCGATGCAAGCGGAAGAAAGTTCTTTGGCGCAGGCATCAGCAGCAGCATAAGCAAATCCTCCCTTAGGGCTGTTGTAAGCGCGGTGAACAAGATTTTGAGATCTGACGGCTGAGTTCAGGCAAATGCGCCGATAAGGATTATGAACCCAATCGGAAAAAATGCCCGTGAATGCTGTCGCTTGGAAATGAGTCCCGCAAACGTTGCGCTAGGACTCATTTTTTTGCCTTGGATAGAATTATGCCATGCGCAGTTCAAGGCATGCGGGACTTCAGCCATAGGAGCATCAGTATATGCTTAAGCATATACTGATGCTCCTATGGCTGAAGTATATCCTAAAGCATTTGCTTGCGCAGCGGAAAGCTTCAGATTTTGAGGGACTTATACAATTAGTGGTGAGAAATGCAGATATCTAAAGTGGATAATCAGATCTTAAAAACTGTGATAATAGTTTCAAATCAGGATATCATTCCCAAATAAAAGCAAACGTCATTTAACCTCTCTTTGATGAGTGAACGAATTGTTAATTAATTGTGAACAATTTTCGACCAAATCCAACTCGCTGAAAAAGGCAGGAAAATCAAGGAGTTTCAAGCAAAAGCCATGCAGTAAAGGAGACATTTGATAGCGAAATCTCATTTAGGGGTTGCGCAGATATTAGGATTTAAAGTAAAATATATGAAGACATATACAAGAAATGAGCGTATAATAAAATAAAGACTCAAAAAATAGACGACGCAGCTAAAAAGCGGCAGGCTGCATGCATGAGAAATTATAAATGAAGCCCAGTCGGATATGATTTGTTACACTGATTTGCACTTAAAGGTTCCTTTTTTGGACTCGAATATTATACAATGAGTGCGAAATGCCGATATCAATCCCACATTGAAAGTGGACAATTCGACTCTAAATAGGTGCATTTGATTGCAAATCAGCATTTTTGAAAGATATTAAAATATTCTCCGGCTAGGAATGCCTAAAAGAAACAAAGCAAACAGCCCCATGGTTGAATAACAATACGATTGATTTAGGAATCAATCTTTAAAATAATGAATGCTTAAGAAATTCCGTTGTTTATATGCTGATTTGCAGTCGAATGCATCTATTTTGGAGCATGATTATCCAAGACGATGCACTGTCATGCAAAAAAAGGATTTCATAAGCAAATCAGTATATTTTCAGATAAATGCGCCTGCTTTGGAGCTTGGCTATACCTATGCCGATTTTTCATTCAATGTTTATGGAGCTCGATTATCCTTTGAGCGCTGCGATATGCCGATATCGACATATCGCGCCCACTGTAAAATCAAGTTCCAAAAAAGGCAATCTTCTATGAAAATCAGTATATTTGAAGCCAAATGCAGAGATTTTGAGGCTTGCAAGGTGAGAAATGCCAATACCGGCATTACGCACTGCCTCTGTATAATTAATCTCCAAAATAGGTGCTTTCATGCAAATCAGCATATCTATAGAGGCCGCTGTACAGCAATGCTCCAAAACAGGAAATTTCATATGCTAGTCAGCAAGATATGCTGAAGAATTAGTATTATATTATGACAATCGGCTTGCGCCTCTCCTGCCCTTTCATGACTGACTTTCCGCTCTTGCATGAAAGGTAGTAAATATCTGAGCTTGACAAGTCCTGCTCAAGCATGGAACGTCCCGGCTCAGGCAAATCTGATGAGTTTTTCAAATTAAGCACTATAGGAAGCTTCGCTTTTTCCTTGATGTCTCGAAGAAGGGGAGCCGCGTTCTTTTTAAAGCCCAGAATGCGGATGTACTGAGGTCCTCCGGCCTTCTTGAACTCTTCAAAATCCCTGCGCTTCATGCCGAGAACTAGATGCAGGGCGGCTCTTTGGAGCCTTGAGTAGGGGTACCGCTTCGTATTCGCGGCTTTAAGCGCATCGCTTATAAGCGGGTTTTCTGCGGCGCATCTAGTCAATCGGTTTTCAAGGCCTTCATTTATGTCCATAATCTCGTCCAGATCCGGTTTTGTCAGCAGAAGGTACCTGAAAGCTTTGCTGAAGCCGTCCAGAGATGCTGCGCCGTTTGCGCTCAAGGCCTTTAAAAGGCTGAAAAAAGCTGATTCGGGCATTGCTTGCGCGACGGCGGGGTAGTTTTTATCAAGTATCAGCCTTCTGATTTTAGAAGCCGGTAAGAAGCTCCTTCCGTCTGGCAGGAAGCTTTCAGGAAAGCGCTTGGCTGTCAAGGGTATTATGCTTGAATTTAAGCGCTTTAATGCCTTTAAGTATTCTATCGCTAGGATATGGTTAGGTTGGCTGATAAAATCTCGATCTATGCGCAAAATATACATAAGGGCTCTTTCACATGCGCTAAAATATGGAAGGCCTTTTTCAAGGCTCTCTTTTATCTTTTCTTGATATTCAGGAAGGGTTTGCGCATGTAGAATAGATGAAGCCGCATCCATGAGCTTTTTAAGATCTCCGCTTTCCGAGCCGAAGCTTAAATGGGTAACTACTCCCAAGCAGTCCATAAGCTTTACCGCAGCGGAAGCGAAATGCTCCGCGCTTGCGGTTGCGAAACAGGCAGGAAGCTCTACGACTATATCTACGCCGTTTTTCAGCGCCATGGCGGTTCTGGCGTATTTGTCGCAGATCGCGGGTTCTCCGCGCTGCACGAACTGGCCGCTCATCACCGCGATGACGAAGCTTTCTCCAGCAGCCTCCCTGGAGGTTGACAAGTGGTGCAGATGTCCGTTGTGAAAAGGATTGTACTCTGCAATGACTCCTAAAACAGGCAAGTTGCCATCTCCTTTATAAGGTCGCAGTCAAAAAACGCCGATTTGCAATCAAATGCGCATATATATATTGATTTCATAGAAACCCCTATGAAGCTTCGCTTCACCACTAAGGATGAAAATATTAAGCCATTTGTGTGTTTGAGGCATGGACAAATGTCCACAAAATATATTTTCGTACTAAACTGCCTAAAGGAACATTTGATGAAAATCGGTATACCGCGTATCGGCTATGCCCATTTAATGTTTTTCAGGCGCTTTAATTGTACGAGCTTTCACTGGCAAATTCAAGGAGAAAAGCGTTGAGCGTATTTTAAAATGATTTTGCCAGGCTGCCTTCATGCGGGGCGGAAGGAAATATTAAAGGCGGCGGTGAATTGAAAGAAATTACAGACAGCGAGTATCATCTAATCCGCGACTATATCAAAAAGAATTTCGGAATCAACCTTGGCTCTGAGAAGAGGGCGCTAATCTACACCAGATTGCGCACGACTCTTCAAGACAACGGATTCGATGATTTCTCACAATACTTCGCCTACCTGCAAAAAGACGCTTCCGGCGAGGTGGTGAGCCAATTCATCGACAAGATCACTACCAACCACACCTTTTTCATGAGGGAGATCGATCATTTCGATTACCTGCGCGAGAAAGTTCTTCCATACATTGAAAGCAAGCACTGCAAAGAAAGGGATGTAAGGCTTTGGTGCGCGGGATGCTCTACGGGAGAGGAGCCGTACGCTCTTGAAATGATCCTCCAAGACTATTTCGGCCGCAAAGAAGAAAGCTGGAATACTCAGATACTGGCGACAGACATATCTACGGGAGTTCTGAAAAAGGCGGCGGCTGGGATGTATCCGAATGAAAGCTTGAAGGCTCTTCCCTCCAAATGGAGGTCTGAATATTTCAAGAAGGTCGACGACTCTTTCAGCGTCGTGGAGGATAAAGTTAAAAAACAGATAGTTTACCGGAAATTTAATCTCATGGAGGATAAATTTCCGTTTAAGAAGAATATGCAAATTATTTTTTGCCGGAACGTGATGATCTATTTCGACAATCAGACTCGCGACAAGCTGGTTGAGAAGTTCTATGATCTGACCGAATCGGGAGGGTACCTTTTTATCGGGCACTCAGAGTCGCTAAATCACACGTGCGCCGAATACAAGTATTTGATGCCTGCTGTGTACAGAAAAGAGTAGAAAAGACGAGGTGAAGACAGTTTGGCTGATTTTGACAGAGAATCTATGATGGAAATGTTTTCTTTTGAGATGGGGCAGCTGATTGAGCAGCTGGAGCAGAACATAATCCAGAGCGAATCAGGCTACTCCATGGACCAGATCAATGAAATATTCAGAATAATGCATACAATAAAAGGTTCCGCCGCCATGATGCTCTTTGACAACATCTCCACGACGGCGCACTCCGTGGAGGACTTGTTCTTCTACCTTCGCGAGGAGAACCCGCAGAATGTGGATTATCACAGGCTGACGGATCTGGTCTTGGCCGGGATGGATTTCATCAAGGTGGAGCTGAACAAGGCGGAGGCCGGACAGACTTTAGACGGCGACGGAAGCGCCATTATCGCCTCGATAAAGCAGTTCCTGGCGGAAATCAAGGGCGAGGCCGCCCCGGAGCCTCTGGCGCAGGAAGAAGCCCCCGCAGCCCACTACTACAAAGCGATTGTATTCTATGAAGATGGATGCGAAATGGAAAACATCAGAGCATTCACTCTTCTTCAGAATCTGAATAAAAGCGCTGCTGTAATTTCACATGAACCGGCGGATGTAATCAACGAGGAGTCTGTCGAGGCCATACGCAAAAAGGGCTTTACGCTGCTTTTCTCAAGCAGCCAGCCGTATGCTGAAATCTACAAGCATCTGGCTTCTACCGTGTACCTTAAGAAGCTGCTCCTTGAGGAGCTGGAAAGCAGGCAGGCTGAAGTCAAAGCGCCTAAAAGCTATTCAGTCAAAATCAAATTTAATGAAGACTCTGAAATGGAAAATGTCAGGGCGTACGCTCTCATTCATCGCCTGAATGAAGTTTTGGAAGGCGTCGAGCACTTGCCTGTGGATCTCATGGATGACGCGTCTCTTGAAATTGTTCGCCATGAAGGCCTGCGCATCAATATAGAAACAGTCAAGCCCAAAAGCGAACTCTTGGACATACTGGAATCTACGGTATATCTGAAGGAGCTTGAAGTCGAAGAGTTAAAAAGCGAAGGCGATTCTTTGAATGAGCCGGATCCAGAGGTTGCGCCGGCTCATGAAAACGCCCCGAATGCCGACTCTGCGCCAAATGAGGCTGCTCCGGCTGAAGAAAAGGGCGAAGAGCCGCAAAAGATCCAAGCCCCTCCGGCGCAGCAGCATAAGGCGGATGATCCCTTGGCGCAGAAGAAGGCGCCGACGCAGCATGTTATCAGCGTAAATGTCAGCAAGCTCGATCAGCTCCTGAATCTCATGGGCGAGCTTGTAATCTCAGAGGCGATGGTGACGCAGAATCCGGAGCTTGAGAATTTGGAACTCGAAAGCTTTCACAAGGAGGCTAGGCAGCTTCGCAAGATCATAAAGGATCTTCAAGAGACTGTCATGTCCATGCGCATGGTTCCTCTAAGCACTACCTTCTTCAAAATGCACAGGATCGTGCGGGATATGTGCCGCCAGCTTGGCAAGGACGTGCAGTTCGAGGTCATAGGCGAGGATACTGAAGTAGATAAGAATATCATCGAGCACATCTCGGATCCGCTCATGCACATAATAAGAAACTCCGTGGATCACGGCATAGAAATGCCGGATGTCCGCGTTGCCTCGGGAAAGAGCGAAAAGGGTTCGGTTACTCTGGAAGCGAAGAACTCCGGAGGGGATGTACTCATAATCGTAAAAGACGACGGCAAAGGGCTGGATCGCGAGAAGATATTGAAAAAAGCCAAAAACAACGGACTTTTGAAAAAGCCCGAAAGCGAGTACAGCGACAAGGAGGTACAGCAGTTCATTTTTCTTCCGGGCTTCTCGACGAACGAGCAGGTGACGTCATATTCTGGCAGGGGCGTGGGGATGGATGTGGTCTCCACCAACTTGGAAATTGTCGGAGGTTCTGTCATCGTAGACTCTGTTCCAGGGCAGGGAAGCGCATTCACGCTCAAAATTCCGCTGACGCTTGCAATCATCGACGGGATGACCGTCAAGATGGGAGGCGCGAAATATACCATACCGATTGTATCCATAAAACAGTCGTTCAAGGCGTCGGGCAAGGACATATTCACCGACCCGAACGGCAATGAGATGATCTCAACGAGAGGCGAGATATACAATGTCGTCCGCCTGCATGAGTTCTTCGGCGTCGAGACAGCTGTAAAAAATATTGAGGAGGGAATCCTCATCATGCTTGAAAATGGAGATCAGACTATCTGCCTTCTGGCGGATGAACTGGTCGGGGAGCAGCAGGTTGTCGTAAAGTCAATCCCCAAGTACTTCAAAAAGACTCGGGGGATAAGCGGATGCACATTGCTTGGCAATGGGGACATCAGCCTTATAATAGACGTTGCGGGATTTTTCGATAAATAGCTTTTCAGGAGCATTCAGGAAAGGGGAGCGAAATGTCAAGCGATAACAGCACAGAGCAGCTGGAAAATGACGTGGAAGATACTACAAAGGATCGGTATATGACTTTCAATATCGAATCTGAAAAGTACGGGCTGGAGATAGCGTTTGTAAAGGAAATAATTGAAATGATCCCGATAACCCGCGTGCCTGGATCTCCTGAGTATGTGGAGGGAATCATAAACCTGCGCGGCGATATCATAGGAGTTGTTGATGTCAGAAAGCGCTTTGGAAAGCAGCCGAAGGCTTATGACGAGCAAACCTGCATTATTGTGGTAGAGTATCAGGAGTATGTATTGGGATTGATTGTGGACAGCGTTAATGAAGTTATGACAATCGAGGAGGAAAGAGTTCAGGCGCCTCCAAGCGCGAAGCTCAGCCAGCTCAACCAGTACATCCGAAATATTGGGCAGCTTGGCGACGGGGTTGTGCTGCTGCTGGATCTAGAAAGGCTGCTGCAAGGCTGAGAGGCCTTCGCGAGAGCGAAGTATTCTTCGCCCAGCAAGAAGAAAAATCGGCATCATTTGCCGGGACGTCCAGCGACGCGGACGTTTCAGCAAAGTTGCCGATTTTTTATGCCGATTTGCAGTCAAACGTACCGATTTCGCAGCTTGACAGCCCACTTTCAAGGCGCGATTGATATCGGCATTTCGCACCATTCAATGGATAATCAAGCTCCAAAAAAGGAACATTTGATGAAAAGCTGTATATGAGCTTTCGCATGCGAATCAGCCGGCTTATAATAAGGCGTCGCAGCTTGATTCAGGGAATGCGGCGAGTTCGTTAAGAGGCCTCCTCCTGAAGATCCTTTGAGAATGCCTTGGCAATGATATTTCCGAACAAAAAAGGCTGGAGCGGATTAAAGCGCTATTGAAGAACAGAAAAATTCAAGGCGAAAGCTTGTCGGCTGCTATTTTTTATTGCTTTCGGAATAAATTAAGTATATACTTTTTCGAAGAAGAGGCTTTGCATCACGCTGGCGGCCCCTTTGATCAGGGCCTCCAAAGAAGGCGCTCTCAAAGGAAACCGCGAAACGCGAAAATCTAAGGCGAGTTTCTTTTAGATTTGTCAGGGGGGAAGAGAAAATGTTCAAAAGATTTTTGCCGGTTGTCCTGGCCGCTCTGAACCTGCTTGCTTTGTCAAGCTGCTCAGGCGGAAGCTCCGCAAACAAAATCGTCATTGGAGGCATAGGGCCTCTTACGGGGGATCTATCGATTTACGGCACCGCGGCGATGGACGGGGCGGCGCTGGCCTTTGAAGAAGCTGGCACGGCTTTGGGAAAGACCATTGACTTCCAGATTCTAGACGACAAGGGCGAGGTTACCGAGGCGGGAAACGCCTACAACAAACTGGCGAGCAATTCAAAGGCAATCGCCATAATCGGGAGCGTTACCTCGACTCCGGCCGCAAATGTGGCGGTGTTGTCCCAGAAAGACGGCATACCGGTAATAACGCCTACAGGCACTGCGGTTGATGTCACTACATACGGCCCGAATGTCTACAGAGCGTGCTTCATCGATCCGTTCCAAGGCCAAGTAATGGCCAAGTTTTCAACTGACAAGCTCAATGCGAAAACAGCGGCGGTTCTTTACAACAATGGAAGCGATTATTCAATCGGCCTTGCCGAATCGTTCGAAAAGACCTTTACGGAGTCTGGCGGCCAGCTTGTCGGTTATGAAGGGTACGGCGACGGGGATGTGGACTTTAAAAGCCAGCTGATAAAAATCGCTGAGGGTTCTCCCGAGGTTCTTTTCCTGCCAGACTACTATAAAGTAGTGGCTCTTATCGCAAAGCAGGCAAGCGACATCGGCATAGATTCCATACTCCTCGGAGCGGACGGCTGGGATGGAGTGCTGGAATCCATAAGCAACAAAGACTATATCGAAGGCGGTTATTTCTGCAACCATTATTCCAATGACGTCCCAGATCCTGTAATACAGGAATTTGTGGAAAACTACAGCTCGAAATACGGGAAAGTTCCCAACGCCTTCGCGGCTCTGGGATATGACGCAGCAAAGATTCTTCTCGCAGCGATCGAAAAGGCTCAAGACACCGATAAAGACAAACTGATAGAAGCTTTAAACGCAACTGACATAAACTCAGTTACAGGGAACATAACATTCGATCAGGACCGGAATCCTATAAAGAGCGCCGCGATTATGAAAATTGAAGGCGGGAACGCCGTGGCAGTAGAGATGTTCACTCCCTGATTTATACCGCTTCGCAGTCAAAGAGCCTGTCATGGAGGTTGACTGTCCACCTGCAAGGCTCGATTGATATCGGCATTTCGCACCACTCAATGGATAATCAAGCTTCAAAAAAGGAACATTTGATGAAAATCCGTATAACCTCCAAAATAAGCGGTTTCATATTCAAATCAGCATGCACGCGCTTCTTATGCCGATTCGCGTGGCAAATTTCCGGTTTTGCAGCTTTATGTGCAGCGCGAAGAAAACAGCTGCAAATAAAGCGCATCGGCATGTGTCGGCGCGCGTCAGTCCAGAAAACTTGCATAGGTCGAGATTCTGCGAAGAATTCGCGAGCAATCTCGACTTATGCCAAGCATAAATGTGAAAGGAGAGGCTGCTTCTCAATCGACGCGCCAGGCGGAAAGATTTCCATGGAAACCCGGCCGCCAAGCGCCTATGTTGAAGAGAAAGCGTGACTCGCCATTCCTTTGGCTTTAGGGTGCGGAAACTGTCCCCATCCTTTGTCACCGCAGGCAGCGAAAGCTTAAATGGTACTATTGCAGCAGGTAATAAGCGGTTTGAGCATTGGAAGCGTCTACGCATTGGTGGCTTTGGGCTATACGATGGTGTACGGAATCGTGCAACTCATAAACTTCGCACATGGAGACATAATAATGGTGGGTTCCTATGCGGTATTTTTCGCCATCAATCAGCTGGGCGCTCCGTTTTGGCTCGCTATCCTGGCATCAATGCTATTTTGCGCCGCGATAGGCGTGCTGATGGAGAAGGTTGCTTACAAGCCTTTGAGAAATCCGCCTTCCAGGCGCGCCCTGGCATTTGCGGCGGGATTGATTGCATTCATGCTGTTGCTCATGTTTGTGATCTCAATAGCTATTGCTCTTATGGCGGCGCTGTGCGTGTGCGTTGCAGCCCTATTTCTGACGAAGAGGATAGGCTGGAGTCCGAAGGGCGGCGCTCCTCGTATTTCAGCCCTAATAACGGCAATCGGCGTGAGCCTGTTTCTTCAAAACATCTTCATGCTGGCATTTTCTCCTGATCCCAAGCCATTTCCAAGCGTTATGGAGGGGACTCTCAAATACGGAGGCCGTTACAGCATATCCTACGGGGCGTTGGCAACTATGGCCATATCAGTCGGACTTATGGCTGCTCTAAGCATTTTCATAAGCAGGACCAAGATGGGGCGCGCTATGCGCGCCGTATCGGAAGATGCAGGGGCTGCGGTTCTTATGGGTGTAAACGTAAATTCCACCATTTCTGCAACCTTTGCGATAGGCTCAGCTTTGGCGGCGGTAGGAGGCGCGCTTTACAGCGCTTCGTATCCGCAGATAGATCCTTTTATGGGTTCGCAGTTCGGCCTTAAGGCCTTTATCGCAGCGGTTCTTGGCGGCATAGGCGTAGTGCCGGGAGCAATGCTTGGGGGATTTGCAATGGGAGTTGCCGAAAGCCTTACAAAGGCGGTTGATTCCAGATGGTCTGACGCAGTAGTGTTTTTAATTCTGATTATAGTGCTTCTTTTCAAGCCTTCTGGAGTGCTGGGGAAAAACACGAAAGAGAAAGTGTAGCACTAAAGGCGGAAAGAGGATGCTGAATCAAGCTCCCACATGTGCATGGCTATCAGCTGTTCGGCAGGACATGCATGCCGGATTGACGAAAAGGATTCATTTTCGGGAGGCGGCCAAGATGAAGCTTCGGCGTGCGGACGCTGGACGGAGACAAGTTGCCTGCGGGAAGCAGCTGCAAAAAACTCAAGCCTTTGGAGAGGCTCAAAACAATATTAACAGAAAGGGGCGTGCGGCTTCCTCCCCATGCCTGAAGGCAGGGGCGCCCGCCGCATAACAACCTGATGGAGGAAATAAGGAAGAAGCATTTTCGCTCATTCGCCATCAACTTCTTGTTGCTGGCGGCGCTTTACGCCATTTTTCTCGCTTCATTCAAATCAGGCATCCTGAACAACTACTATCAAGGGCTGATTTGCTACATGCTTATAAACATAATGCTTACAGTGAGCCTCAACCTTACAACGGGCTTTCTTGGACAGCTTCCGCTTGGCCATGCGGGATTCATGGCTGTCGGAGCTTACGCCTCCGGCATATTTACAAAGACGGTTCTTCTACCGCCGGCTGTTTCTCTTGCGCTGGCGCTAGCCATTTCCTCCCTTATGGCATTCGCCTGCGGAATAGCGATAGGCGTTCCTGCGCTTAGGCTAAAGGGCGATTATCTTGCGATAATCACGCTCGGCTTTGGAGAGATAATACGAAATGTCATCTTGAACCTGAAAATAACTGGTGGAACAAGCTACAGGGGCATACCTCAGCACGCAGGCTTTACGTCGATTTTCTGGATTACGGCGGCCTGCGTCTACATTATTTCCGCATTGATATCGTCCAGGCACGGCCGCGCAATACTCTCCATAAGAGAAGACGAAATAGCGGCTGAAGCATGCGGCATAAACACCACATTCTACAAGCTTTTCGCGTTCTCGCTCTCCGCTGCCGCAGCTGGCGCCGCAGGCGCTCTCTATGCCAGCTATCAGACTGTTTTGACTCCGGCCAGCTTCACATACAATCAATCTATTGAAATGACGATAATGGTCGTCTTAGGAGGGATGGGCTCTATCACTGGCTCCATAGCATCCGCTGCGGTTCTCACCCTTCTTCCGGCTTTTCTGAGCGATCTGGCTAAATACAGGATGCTCATCTATTCCATTTTGCTTATCGTCATAATGATTTTCAAGCCTGCCGGGCTTCTTGGGTCGCGTGAATTCTCAATGAGAAGATTGATAGCCAAGCTTCGAAGGAGGGAGGCGAATTGATGCCGTTTCTATCCGTCAAAAATCTGGGAGTGAGCTTTGGAGGGCTAAAAGCCGTAGACGGCTTTAGCCTTGAGATGGGCAAGGATGAGCTTCTGGGCCTCATAGGTCCTAACGGAGCAGGAAAAACCACTGTCTTCAACCTATTGACGGGCGTATACGCGCCGTCTCAGGGGAGCGTCTCATTCAACGGCAAAATCATATCCAAGCTCAGAACCAGCGCCATAAATGATGCGGGGATTGCCAGGACATTTCAGAACATAAGGCTTTTTAAAAATCTTTCCGTCATGGACAATGTAAGAATAGCTTTGCATGGATCCATGAGGTACAGTCCGCTGACTGGAATTCTTCGCTTGAGAGAGTACTGGGAGCAAGAAGAGGAAACTGACAGGAGGGCTGTGGAGATTCTTGAAGTGTTCGGATTAAGCGACGCGAAAGACGAAAAAGCTTCAAGCCTCCCTTACGGGAGGCAGCGAAAGCTTGAAATCGCGAGAGCCTTGGGTTCAAGCCCCAAGCTCCTGCTTCTGGATGAGCCGGCGGCTGGCATGAATCACAGCGAGACATCCGAGCTGATGGATACGATAAGCTTCGTCAGAAAAAAGTTCAGCGTGGCGATTCTTCTGATAGAGCACGACATGCAGCTAGTAATGGGAATCTGCGAACGCATAGTAGTAATGGACTATGGAACTGTCATCGCCAGCGGTTCTCCAGAGGAGATAAAGAGCAGCAAAGTGGTTATAGCCGCTTATCTGGGGGAGTGACGCCGATGCTTGAGGTTAAGGATTTACATGTGCATTATGGAGCCATACATGCAATAAAGGGCATAAGCTTCCATGTGGGCGAGGGAGAGATAGTATCCCTTATAGGCGCGAACGGAGCGGGCAAAACTACGACTCTTCAAGCAATGTCCGGACTGAAGAAGATATCTGGCGGCTTCGTCGCATTTATGGGCAATGATCTGGCAAAGATAAAGCCGGAGAAGATACTGCGGCTTGGAATGGCGCATGTTCCTGAAGGGCGGCGCATATTTTCCAGGATGAGCGTTCAGGAGAATCTCGAGATGAGCGCTTACATCGTAAAAAGCAAAGAGCAGGTTCAGGAGGAGTTCAAGCATGTGCTCGAGCTGTTTCCCAGGCTTGGCGAGAGGCTCAAGCAAAGAGCCGGAACCTTGAGCGGAGGGGAGCAGCAGATGCTGGCTATAAGCCGCGCCCTTATGTCAAGGCCAAAGATGATCCTCATGGATGAGCCGTCAATGGGGCTTTCTCCGA
The DNA here is from genome assembly GCA_031269465.1 of Clostridiales bacterium. Taxonomy (GTDB): domain Bacteria; phylum Bacillota; class Clostridia; order Lachnospirales; family WQUN01; genus JAISWZ01. The sequence continues at coordinate 29,762 of JAISZB010000216.1, forward strand.
TACTTGTCAAGGAAATTTTCCGCATTGTCGCGCAGTGCAAAAAGGACGGGATGACTATTCTTCTGGTGGAGCAGAACGCCAGCATAGCATTGTCGATATCGGACAGGGCATATGTGCTTGAAACCGGAAGAATTGCCTTGGAAGGAAACTCATCCGAGCTGATGGGAAATGTCGAGGTCAAAAAGGCATACCTCGGCGGATGAATATACTGATTTGCAGCCAAATGCACTTATTTTGCAGCCTGACTGCGCAGCGAGAGCGAAATGACGATATCAATCGCGCCTTGAAAGTGGACAGTCTAATTGCATAACAGGCATGCTGATTTTCATAGGAAATTGCTTTCTTAAAGAAACATTTGATGTAAATCGGCACATATTGACTGCAAGCCGCCAATAAAAGCAAAAGCCGGAGAAGAAGCTCCGGCTTTTGCTTTTATAATGAATAGGGCTATTTCTTCTTCCATGCCTAGCGTAAGTTTCTGATTTCGCAGCCTGACCCTGAAGCGAGTGAGAAATGCCGATATCAATCGCACCTTGGAAGTGGACAGTCAGGCTCTTATCTTAGGTTCATTTGGAGGCGCATCGGCACGCAACTAGAAAATGGATTATTAGGCCTTAAAAGCGGAGCTTTGGCTGTATATGTCGGGCATATGAAATTTCATTTTTGATTTTGGCTGTAGATATTGGCATTTAGAGGCGTGAAAGCGCTGAATTCATGCATTTAAGAATGCCAGCGCAGGAGGCCTTCCGCTCCAAAATAGGCACGCTGATTTTCATAGGAGAAATTACCTTGAAAAGAACATTTCAATGAAAATCAGTATGCATTTGGTTGCAAATCATCGACATATGGGGAAATAATCCTATTTCTTCTTTGCTCTCTCGATGTTTATTTTCTTTCCCTTAATCTTCTTGTTTTTCATCCCGTTTATTATATCTTTTACGTATTCCTTTGGAACGTCAACGAAGGTGAATTCCTCATAAATGTCGATGTGCCCGATTACGCGGCCGGGGATGCCGGTTTCTCCGGCCACTGCGCCGACGATGTCATTGGGTTTGACCTTCTCCTTTTTGCCGATCGTAATGAACAAGCGAGCCATGTTCTCTTCAGTGGAGTCGTGGCTTCCCTTCTTTCGGTAGCCGGAACCCCTGGACTGATCTGCCGGCTCTATGTCAAGATCCAGCTCCTCTGCGTCCGCGTCATACAGGTTGTGCTTCATTAATGCCGCAGCTATGTCCAAAGCGGAATAGTCCTCTGTTATGATGCTTTCCACGATGTTGATGTACTTGGTCAGATGTCCTTCATCCATGATGGATTTGATCTTGTCGACGAAGTACCTTGTTTTGTTCTCTTCGATGTCTCCGAGGCTTGGAAGCTTCTTAAGGAATATTTTCGCTTTTGTAAGCTTCATGATCTCGCGGAGCTTGTAGATTTCCTTGCCTACAACGAAGGTGTAGGCCCTGCCGGACTTTCCGGCGCGCCCGGTCCTTCCTACGCGGTGGATGTAGTATTCTTCGTCCTGAGGGATGTCATAGTTGAAGACGATGTCAATGTCATCCACATCTATTCCACGGGCGGCGACGTCGGTAGCAACCAGAATTTCAATCGTGCGGTTCCTGAACTTTTTCATGACCAGATCACGCATGCTCTGCTTCATGTCGCCGTGGAGCCCTTCAGCAAAGTAGCCGCGCCCCTGTAGCTGCTCAACCAGCTCGTCGACGAGCTTTTTTGTATTGCAGAATATCAGGGAGAGGCCCGGATTGTCCATGTCAATCAAGCGGCACAGAGCGTCGAGCTTTATCTTCTCTTTGACCTCGAAGTAAACCTGGTCAATGGAAGGCACAGTAAGCTCTTTGTGAACGACCATCACATGCTCAGGGTCTTTCTGATAGCGGTGGGTCAGCTCCAGGATCTCTTTGGGCATGGTGGCTGAAAAAAGCATCGTTTGGCGATTTGTTGGTATTTTGTCAAGAATGGTTTCAATGTCGTCCCGAAATCCCATGTCGAGCATTTCATCCGCTTCATCTAAAACGACCAGTTGCACAGTCTCCATTTTGAGCGTGCGCCTGTTCATGTGATCCATGACGCGTCCGGGAGTTCCTATGATGACCTGGGCTCCTTTTCTAAGGGCGATGATCTGCCGGTCTATCGGCTGGCCGCCGTAGATTGGGATTACCTTTATGTTTTCACGGTATTTGAGAAGCTTTCTGAACTCTTCGCTAATCTGTATGGCCAGCTCGCGGGTGGGGCAGAGAATTACGGCCTGAAGCCTTTTGTCATACTGGTTTATCTTTTCGAGAAGAGGTATGCCAAAGGCTGCGGTCTTGCCGGTTCCTGTCTGGGATTGGCCGATTACGTCGCGCCCGGACATGATTATTTCTATTGACTGGGACTGTATCGGAGTCGCCTCCTCAAATCCCATGTCTGATATGGCGTGCAATGTTTCTGGAGATAGATTCATTTCTTCAAACTTTAAATAGTTCATGAGTTGTTCCTTTCATTCGCCCGCGTTTAGCGAGCCTGCATTTGTCTGATTCCATCCGCGGCAGAATCGGCGCGGTTTCCCTGATGAAAGCGGCTTTACAGCCCTTCCCGTAATGGTCAAGCATTATTTTTCACCCCGACCTGCGCGGCCTCTGCATATAGAGGGCGTTCCCGCGCAAAAGGATGCGCCCTCAAAGAGGCTGCGCGCCGAATCCTCGCATAATCTCAAAAGCCGCATGAATTTTTAAGCATGCCCAGGGCTCGGAAGGAAAAATAATGCTTGAACACGGCGCAATTGCGCAGCTGCATCTGCTTCAATAATGAAATCACTGCCTTTAGCGCTTCCCCCTGCTTGGTGCATCTATAGTATTGCTGGATTTTTTTAACTTTAATCAACATCAGCTAAAAAAATCCAATAAAGCCCAAGGCATCGTTTGAATCTATGTATACTGATTTGCATGTGAAACTGCCTATATATCGATTTACATAAATTCCTATTGCGGCTCTATATAATTAAGCTTGCAATAGATGCATTTGACTGCAAATCGGCGCGCATTGGATATTTCAACCGCTTTGCATTCATTCTTAAAAGGGCTTTAAACGGCTCGCAGAGCTGCGAAACCTTATGCTAAATCACTCGCCGCGAAAAAAGCCGGAAAAGGTTATCCTTTATCCGGCTCCTATTGGCTAAAGTGCTTGAATGATACACCGATTTGCAGTCAAATGCACCGATTTTGGAGCTTGATTATCCATTGAATGGTGCGAAATGCCGAAATCGTCATTTCGCACCATTCAATGGATAATCAAGATCCAAAATCGGAACTTTCAATGCAACTCAGTATAATTGTTATCCCGGACGATTTCCAATATCCGCCCTAAGTCGCAAGCTAGGCTGAAGCACTATAAAAGAATAAATTTAGCCGGTTATGTCCGCAATAAAGGGACAGCTAACGCTTGTGATATGGCGATGCTTCATATGCGCCGGTTTTGGAGCTTGGCTATCATCTGAGAAGCCGCATAGCCAAGTTCCATATGGGCGCCAGCATGTCATATGGCTCGAGTTACCTTGTTTGATCTAAGGCATCTTGTACAGATGTGAATGCTTTTTACCGTGCCGTTTTCAATTATCTGCAACTTTTTGATGTTTGGCTTCCATTTGCGGTTGGCCCGCCTGGAAACCTGGCTGCGAGTGATGCTGATTCTGTGGCCTGTTTGAATGGATTTATCGCAGATATCGCATTTTGCCATATTACACCTCCTTGAATATTTCCCTTAAGCGGCAACCTCTAAATTCCACGGAAGGCAGAGGGATTTTTTGGCGCCGCACGCAAAGCTTAAAAATTCACATTGAACTACTATATCATAAGAATTTAATAAATGCAAATGTTTTTCTGTTTTCATGCATTTCAATCACTGTTTGCCAAAAAGCGCCATCCATGGCTGCATATCGCATGGGGGCGATATAGCCCGTAATGCTGCCGCGAGGCAAACGCGCAGGATTGACGGATTATCCATTGAAGAGTTGCATTGACAGGGAGTGTTCTATGAGGTAAAATCAATATACTGATTTGCATATGAAACTACTTGTTAGTAGACTGATTTACAGTCATATGTATACCGATAAGCGGCCGGATGTTCCTATATTGAAGCATGACTGTCCACATTCAAGGTGCGATTGATATCGGCATTTCGCCTAGCTCTGCAGCCGGAGAATTTAAGAAAATGCAAATATTGTTAACGCTTGCTTATGACGGCACCAATTATGGAGGCTGGCAGAGGCAGAAAAATGCTGTAACTGTCCAGCAGAGGCTGGAGGAAGCGCTAGAGTCGATATTCGGCGATCCAATAAGAGCCGCAGGAGCAAGCAGGACGGATGCCGGAGTGCATGCTCTGGGGCAGCGGGCTTCTTTTTTTATAGAAGAAAACAGGATACCGATGGGAAAGCTTCCAATTGTCATAAATTCATATCTTCCATCAGACATCGCCGTTTCTTGCGCGCAGCAAGTTCCCGACGCTTTCAACCCCAGATTCGACGCAAAGGAGAAGACCTACGAGTACAGGATATGGTACGCCAAATTTCCGAATCCTCTCCAGAGGATTACATCTTTATTCCATCCCTATGAACTGGATGTAGGGGAAATGAAGAAAGCGGCTTCGGCCTTTGTAGGAGAGCATGACTTCTCTGCATTCTGTTCGGCGGGAACGCTCGTAAAGTCGAGAGTCAGGAAAGTTTTCGAATGCAGGGTTGACGAGGCGGCGCCGATTTTAACCTTTACTGTTCGCGGAGACGGCTTCCTTTACAATATGGTTCGCATTATAGCGGGGACTCTTTTGTATGTGGGACAGGGCAAGATAAAAGCTGAAGACGCCCCTTATATCATAGAGTCCAGAAATCGCGCGCTGGCGGGAAAAACCGCTCCTCCTCAAGGCTTGACACTGCTTGAAATAAAATATTGACAAAGCTAGAAATTAAGTCTAATATAAGTAAGTATGCTAAACGACACTATCAGACTTGATCCGTAGCCCCGGGTTCAGCATAAATAGTGAATATGGAAATCAGCGCTTGGGCGCTGTGAAACATGGAGGAAGACAATGAGAAGCACTACGATAGTAAAAGCATCGGATATTACGCGCAAATGGCATCTTGTCGACGCTTCAGGCCACACATTGGGCCGTTTGTCCTCAGAGATCGCCAAAGTGCTCCGTGGCAAGCACAAGCCGATCTACAGCACTTTCCTTGATACGGGGGATTACGTCATCGTCGTAAATTGCGAAAAGATCACAGTTACCGGCAAAAAGCTCGATCAAAAAATCTACAAGAGATATTCCGGATGGGTTGGCGGACTGAAGCAGACCACCCTTCGAGAGAAACTTGCCAAGAAGCCGGAAGACGTAATATACCATGCAGTCAAGGGCATGCTGCCAAAAAACGCGCTGGGCGCGCAAATGCTTAAAAAGCTTCACGTGTACGCCGGACCTAATCACAAAAATCAGGCTCAGATGCCGGAAGCATTGGAGATAACCTATTGATTGGAAAGCCTGCTCTCGAGCGATGCTTTAAACTCCATTAAGGAGCCGGCGAACGCCCCTAAATTTATAATAGCCGCAAGTTTGAAAGGAGTCATTATATGGCAGGCGCTGCATCGTATTATGGAACCGGAAGAAGGAAAAGCTCGGTGGCCAGAGTTTATATTCTTCCAGGAAACGGCAAAATAACTGTGAATAAAAGAGATATAGATCAATACTTCGGCCTTGAGACGCTGAAGCTTATCATCAGGCAGCCTCTCGAGGTGACGGGATCGCTCGGAAAGTTCGATGTGAAAGTTAATGTGTTCGGAGGAGGCTATACAGGACAGGCTGGCGCCATAAGGCACGGCATCTCCAGGGCTCTTTTGCTTGCGGACGCGGATTTCAGGCCTGTTTTGAAAAAGGCTGGCTTCCTGACCAGAGACCCTCGAATGAAGGAAAGAAAGAAATACGGTTTGAAAGGCGCAAGGCGCGCGCCTCAGTTCTCCAAGCGCTAAGTTTTTTGCTTTGGCGCATGCGCGCATAGCTTGGGGCTTTGAGTTCGAGGTTTATATTTCTGTAAGAAGAGGTTCAGCCTCAAAGACGAGGCGGAGGCCATTGAATTGGACGGCTCATTTCATTGGTTTTTTGCTTGCTGATTTTCATAGAAATTCACCTTTTTTGGAGCTTGATTAGTGCTTCAATGGATAATCAAGCTCCAAAAAAGGAACATTGAATGAAAATCGGTATGTCTCGGAGCTTTAGCTTCTAAAGCGCTTAAAGGATATCATGCCGTTTAAAAGGGATACGAAAATACTCGTATCCCTTTTTATATATCGGTTCGTTGATGGCATCCCCTTAATCAGGATTGCAATTGACATTTATGCGCTGCTCCTTTAAGATTAAGTTATATCGATTTGCACTCAAATGCACCTTTTTTGGAGTTTGGCCTTCCGCTGGCGCTGATATTCTTAAATGCATGAATTCAGCGCTTTCAAGCTTCACGCAGCTAAGCCAAGCTTAAAAGCCGATTTAATATGCGCTTTCATGCATTCTTTGATGAGGCAGGCTTGGAATTCCATAAATTTGACAGTATTTTAGCACTGGCGTTTCGACTATTGCAAGCCTATAATATAAAGGCGCGAAATGCGCAATCCAGCATGACGATTTTTGCGATGGCTGACCGCTATACTGATTTTCATAGAAAATTATCTTTTTTTGAGCTTGATATGCAGCGAGTGCGATTGATATCGGCATTTCGCACTACTCAATGGATAATAAAGCATCAAAAAAGGAGCATTTGATGAAAATCGATATATGTTGATGCGCGGCCTGATTTAAATTTTGATATACTGATTTGCAGTATGACGCATCTGTTTTGGATCCTGATTATCTATAGAGACATAGGATTTTCATAAGCAAATCAGCATAATATACTCAATGCGCAGTAAATGCGCCAAGAGCCTGTATAATTCGCCTTAATCGCTTGCAGGTTGAGAGCTTGTCCGCAAATGGGAGGAAAGGTTATTTCAAACTGTAATTTCAAAGAATCCTTAATTCTCGTCACTGAGCCTTATTAACGGATAAGCTCTAAGATAATGCCAAAACACCGAAAGGAGGCGCGCTGATGCCCGCGCTATGCCTATTTGCAATAAATGCGCCTATTTTGGAGCTTGATTGTACATTTAAGGAGCTGTACATCAAGCTAAAATAGGAATTTTTCTGCAAATCAGCATTAATGCGCAGGCGCGCGAACTGACATGATGCGTGAAGGACAAGTTAGGATTCCATCGGGTTGCGCGATATCGGGAATATTTTCTAAGTCAGGAATGAAATTCAGCGGGAAAGACATCGTAAAGTCGATTGGAGTCATGCATGATCGCTCAAACGGCCTTGGAGGCGGTTTCGCTGGATATGGAATCTATCCTGAGTATAAGGATTACTACGCTTTCCATTTGTTTTACGACAGCATTCAAGCTAAAAAAGACTGCGAAGAGTTTCTGAACCGCCACTTTGAAATAGCGCACTGCTCGGAAATTCCAACGAAAAGGACGGATGGGGTAGACAATGCGCCGTTGATATGGCGCTACTTCATTTCGCCGCACACCACGAAGCTGAGCGCAAGCCAATTGGATGAGCGCGAATACGTAGTAAAATGCGTATTCCGCATAAATGCCAAGATAGACGGCTGCTACGTATTCTCCAGCGGGAAGGACATGGGCGTTTTCAAAGGCGTTGGGTTTCCGGAGGACATAGCCAAGTTTTATATGATTGAAGACTATGAGGGATACTCGTTCACCGCCCACGGAAGATACCCAACAAACACTCCCGGATGGTGGGGAGGTGCGCATCCATTCGGACTCTTGGACTATTCAGTGGTCCACAACGGAGAGATATCCTCCTATGACGCCAATCGCAGGGCTATTGAGATGTACGGCTACGAATGCAAGCTTTTGACTGACACTGAAGTCATAACATATATAATTGACTACCTGCACAGGAAAAAAGGGCTTACTTACCAAGAGATCTCATGGGTGGCAGCCGCGCCGTTCTGGCAGACAATCGAGGATATGCCGGACGGGGACAGGCAGATTCATGAATACCTGCGAAACGTTTTCTCAGCGCAGCTTATAACAGGGCCGTTTTCTATAATAGCCGGGTTTGAGGGCGGCATGATGGCCCTGAATGACAGGCTGAAGCTCAGAAGCATGGTAGTGGGCGAAAAGGGCGATAAAGTCTACATCTCCAGCGAAGAGGCCGCGATAAGGATAATTGAGCCTGATCTAGAAAAGATCTGGTCGCCGAGAGGCGGGGAAGCGGTAATAGTCACTTTGGATGGAGGCGGTGCTTGATGGGCTCTTTCGACTTAATGCCGGACTACGAGGTAGCAAGGAATTATGACAGATGCATTGCCTGCAGGGTCTGCGAGAGGCAGTGCTCGAACTTGGTTCACGAGTATTCGGAAGAAATCGGCAGAATGACGGCGGATGACTCCAAGTGCGTCAACTGCCACAGATGCGTATCGCTGTGCCCCACAAGGGCGCTTAAAATCGTCCAGTCTGACAATACATACAAGCTCAACTGCAACTGGACGTCAAAATCGATAAAGGAAATTTTCACCCAGGCATCTACAGGAAGCGTCCTGCTCTCCAGCATGGGAAATCCCGAAGACTACCCTGTTTACTTTGACAAAATGACAATAAATGCCTCCCAGGTCACAAACCCGTCCATTGATCCGCTGAGGGAGCCGATGGAAACCCGCGTTTTCCTGGGCGCCAAGCCAGAAAAAATCGAACGGGACGCAAATGGAAAGATTAAGTGCAATCTGTCGCCTCAGCTTAAGCTCGCCATGCCGATGATGTTTTCCGCCATGAGCTATGGCTCAATCAGCTACAATGCGCATGAGTCCCTGGCAAGAGCGGCGGAAGAGCTGGACATATATTACAACACCGGCGAGGGCGGGCTGAACGAGGATTTTTACAAGTTTGGAAATAATACCATAGTCCAGGTGGCATCCGGGCGCTTTGGCGTTCATAGAAAGTACCTGAATCAAGGCGCCGCTGTTGAGATAAAAATGGGACAGGGCGCCAAGCCTGGAATTGGCGGGCATTTGCCAGGAAAAAAGATAGATTCGGACATCTCCAGAACCCGCATGACCCCGGAAGGTTCGGATGCCATTTCTCCAGCCCCCCACCACGACATCTATTCCATTGAGGATTTGCGCCAGCTGGTGTATTCCCTCAAAGAGGCCACAGACTACAAACTCCCGATAATAGTCAAGATAGCGGCAGTGCACAATGTGGCGGCAATTGCAAGCGGCATAGCCAGAAGCGGAGCCGACGTGATATCGATAGACGGCTTTAGAGGCGGCACGGGCGCAGCTCCTACAAGAATAAGAGACTGCGTGGGAATACCCATAGAACTCGCTCTGGCCAGCGTCGATACCAGGCTCAGGAAAGAAGGCATACGCGACAGGGTGTCTATTGTTGCGGGCGGAGGCATAAGAAGCAGCACCGACATCGTCAAATCCATAGCTTTGGGGGCGGATTGCGTATACTTGGGCACTTCAGCGCTTCTGGCATTGGGATGCCACCTTTGCAGATCATGCCAAGCGGGAAAGTGCAATTGGGGCATAGCCACTCAGGAGCCGGAGCTTGTTAGGCGGCTTAATCCGGATATCGGGTACAAGCGGCTTGTAAATCTCATGCGCGCGTGGCAGCATGAAATAGAAGAGATAATGGGCGGCATGGGAATAAACTCCATAGAAGCGCTGAGAGGCAACCGGCTGATGCTTAGAGGGGTTGGCCTGAATGAGAAGGAGCTTGGCATCTTGGGCATCTTGCATGCTGGCGAATGAGTAGATTAAGCGGCATATGCCTTATCAAAAAAAGGCTGCCGCTTTGGCAGGGGAGGATGTCATTGAAGCGCGTTTATGTGAATGAAAAATGGTGTCTTGGCTGTCATCTATGCGAATACTACTGCGCATTCGCGCAGACGAATAAAAAAGATATGGCCTGGGCCTTGAAAGACAAAAAGATATTCCCTAATATAAGAGTTGAAGACGACGGCGCAATACATTTCGCGGTCTCATGCAGGCACTGCGCGGAGCCAATATGCGTAAAGAGCTGCATTTCAGGCGCCTTGTCCATAGTGGACGGCGTGATAGAGATAGACAAGGACAAATGCATAGGATGCTTCACATGCATTCTGACATGCCCATATGGCGCGATAACGCCTGCCGAAAACGGGCAGGCGATCCAAAAATGCGAGCTTTGCGTGCGAACCGCTGAAGGGACGCCTCAATGCGCCGCCCATTGCCCGAATGCGGCCATAGTGTATGAGGACAGGGGGTGAACCGGTTGAGATATGTTTGCATCGGAAATTCAGCGGGCGCTGTAGGCGCTGCGGAAGCCATAAGGAAATATGGGGGGCAAGGCGAAATAGTCTTTATATCAGATGAGCCCCACCACACATATTCCAGGCCTTTAATATCATATCTTCTGCTAGGCAGGACTACTGAGGAGAGGATGAGATACAGAGGCGCCTCGTTCTACGACGATTTGGGAATCGAGCTCAAGGCTCCGGTGAAGGCGGTTGCCATAGATTTGCCCAAGAAGAGAGTCATCCTTGAGGGCGGTGAGGAAGAGCCGTACGACAAGCTTCTGGTAGCGACAGGTTCGCTACCCTTCATTCCCGCGGCGGAAGGCCTGAACAGGGTGAAGAAGGTCTTTTCCTTCATGAGCTTGGATGATGCGAAAGCCCTGGAAAAAGCGATATGCCCGGAGTCGCGGGTGCTAATCATAGGGGCCGGGCTTATTGGCCTCAAGTGCGCCGAAAGCCTGCTTGAAAGAGTCAAGGGCATAGATGTGGTTGATTTGGCGCCAAGGATACTTTCTTCGATTCTTGATGAAGAAGGGGCGCTGATAGTTCAAAGGCATCTTGCGGATAAAGGCGTCGCTTTCCATTTGGCGCAGAGCGCGTCAAGCTTTGAGGAAGGCCGCGCGATCCTCTCGGGCGGACGGACGCTGGATTTTGACATCCTGGTCATGGCCGTAGGCGTAAAGCCGAATGTCGATCTCGCGAAAGCCGCGGGGCTGGAGGTTGGAAGGGGAATCATAGTAAACAGCAGGATGGAAACGTCCGCGCCTGATGTGTATGCGGCGGGAGACTGCACCCAGTCGGTTGATGCGTCATCCGGAGTTTCAAAGATCATGGCGCTTCTCCCCAACGCCTACATGCAGGGAGAATGCGCCGGCGCGAACATGGCGGGAGAAAAGGCTTCCTTTACAAAGGCAATTTCCATGAATGCCATCGGCTTTTTCGGCCTGCATATTCTTACAGCGGGAACTTACGCGGGGGATTCCTACTTGGAATCAGATGGAAATAGATATAAAAAGCTGTTTTATTCTGGCAACCGCTTAAACGGATTCATTTTGATAGGAAGCGAAGACCGGGCAGGGGTCTATACAAGCCTGATAAGAGATCAGACTCCGCTCGACGAGGTGGATTTCGACTTATTGTGCAGGCAGCCTAGCCTGGCCGCTTTCGCGCGGCAGGCCAGAGCCGCTAAGCTTGGAGGTGCGCAGTGATGTCTGAATTGGAGATAACCGCGGGCCTGATGGATTTTAAAGAGTTAAATCGCATGGTAAAGAGCCATGACGGCGACGTGCTTATAGACAAATGCTACGGCCAGCGCTACATTGGAGCGGGTCTAGGCGGGAAATCCATAAGGATAAACGGAACTCCCGGAAACGCGATGGGCGCTTATCTGGATGGAGCTTCAATCATTGTAAGAGGAAATGCGCAAGATGCCGTAGGAGACACTATGAATGACGGCGAGATTATAATACATGGCAACGCTGGGGACGCCCTGGGATATGGAATGCGCGGAGGCTCCATATTTGTAAAGGGGAATTCCGGATATCGCACAGGGATACACATGAAGGAATATCAGGACAGAAAGCCGCTTATAATAGTAGGCGGCAGAGTCGGGAGCTTTCTCGGGGAATATATGGCTGGAGGGCTTGCGATTGTGCTTGGAATCGGCGCAGGAGGCGCGCTTCCGGTCGGAAATTTCACCGGCACAGGAATGCACGGAGGCTCAATGTTTATAAGATCCGATGTAGAGCCTGCCCGCCTTCCCAAGCAGGTGACAATTGAAACAGCCCAGGATGAGGACATTTTAAGCATAGCTCCTCATGTGAGCCGCTTCGCGGCTATATTCGGATTCGACGGAAAAGAGCTTTTAAAAGGGAACTTCTTTCTGCTCAGACCCAATGCCAAAAACCCGTATCATACCCTTTACACTCCGAATCTACGGTAAGGAGGCAAAACCAATGCCAAGCATCACAGTTCGTGAGGCGATGGCCTATGTACAGAAGAATGATGTGAAATTCATCAGGCTGGCTTTCTGCGATTTATTCGGCGCGCAGAAAAACCTGTCGATAATGCCCAATGAGCTCCCGAAGGCGTTTGAAAGCGGCGTATCGCTAGACGCATCCGGAATCAAGGGTTTTTCTGATGTTACAAGCTCTGATTTGTCTTTATTTCCAGATCCTGACACCTTGGGCGCGTTGCCATGGCGTCCGGGTCCCGGCAGAGTAGCGCGCTTCTTCTGCGACATCAGGCATCCCGATGGGACGCCATTTTCAGGAGATTGCAGGAATGTCCTTAAAAATGCGGTTATGCACGCCCAACGTTTGAAGCTTGAAAGCAAGATAGGGGTTGAATGCGAGTTCTATCTCTTCAAGACGGACGAAAACGGAGAGCCTGTGGATCAAACCTTGGATCGCGGAGGCTACCTGGACATAGCTCCTCTGGACAGAGGCGAAGACATACGCCGAGAAATCTGCTTGAATCTTCAAGAAATGGGCCTTTCCCCTGAACGCTCCCACCACAAGCAGGGTCCGGGACAAAACGAAATAGATTTCAAGTTCAGCGACGTTATGACCTCGGCTGACAACCTTCTGGCTTTTAAGGCTCTAGTGAAAGCTATCGCTTCAAGGAACGGGCTGTTCGCCTCGTTCATGCCGAAGCCGCTTATAGGCAAGAGCGGAAACGGATTGCATGTGAATCTGTCGCTCACATCCGGCGGCGAGAACATATTTCGCAGGAAAGATCTGGCAGGTTCTGCGGGCAGGTTCATAGCCGGGGTTTTGGCAAGGGTTCCTGAAGCCTCCGTGTTTTTGAATCCGCTTGCAAACTCTTACGAACGATTCGGAAGCTTTGAAGCGCCGAAATATGTTTCTTGGTCATTTCAGAACCTTTCGCAACTCTTGCGCGTGCCGGCCAGGCAAAGCGAAAATGCGAGGATGGAGCTTAGATCAACTGATCCTTCGATAAACCCGTATTTGGCGTTCGCGCTTATCTTGGAAGCTGGCCTTGAGGGAATAGAAAAAGGCTTGGAGCTGCCGCCTCCGCTGGACGAAGATCTTTGCAGCAATGAATCGGCTGCAAAAGGCCTTGCGATGCTTCCTCTGTCTCTGGAAGAAGCGCTTAAGCTGGCTCAGGAGAGCGAGTTCATAAAAAAATCCCTGCCTGAGCAAATAAGGGTCAATTACTTGAAGCTAAAGAAAGTAGAGGCGGCTGAGTTCGCAGCTGTTGCAAATAAAGAAGCGTTTTACAAGCATGCCTATTTCGGAGCAGTGTAAGGACGCGGTTATGCGGCTTGAGGCGAAAACGCCTCATGCCGCAAAAACAAGCATGACTTGCCCTGTGCCGCCGGAGCCAGGAGACATAATAATTGCTGGAATGGCGGCCATTTCGTCCGAAAGGAGCGGATTATATTGGAAAGCGCTTTAATTGTATCCACTTCCGAAAAATCAATCGCTTTTTTTACTGAAATGCTTAAGGCTGCTTCCTGCGACAAGGTAGTCACGGTTCCTACATGCGGACAGGCGAGAAGGAGCATCATGGATCGCGATTTTGACATGTGCATTATTAACGCCCCGTTAAAGGACGAATCTGGGGAAAGCCTTTCTGTAAATATAGCGTCAAGAGGGTTTTGCCAAGTGCTTCTCGCGGTGAAGGCGGAATACTTTGACGAAGTGTCCGCACATGTAGAGGACTCAGGCGTAATAACTGTGGCTAAGCCGATAAACAGAGCCCTTTTTTGGAATGCTATAAAGCTTGCGAAGGCAGCTCAGACGAAAGTTCGAATTCTGCAAAGCGAGAACTCAAAGTTAATCCAAAGAATTGAGGACATCCGTGTCATAGATCGGGCAAAATGCATACTTATCAGCTATCTTGCGATGTCGGAGCCTGAAGCCCATAAGTACATCGAAAAGCAGGCCATGGATATGCGCAAGCCAAAAAGGGCAATAGCGGAAGGAATTCTGAAAACTTATGAAAGTTGACAGCATGAATGAAATCGCTGAAAACAAACCGCGAGAAGAATGCGCTGTTTTCGGGGTCAGCCTCAAGGAGATGGAGGAAGCGGCGGGGATAACCTACAACGGCTTGCTATCGCTTCAGCACAGAGGACAGGAGGCGGCTGGGATTGCGGTTCTCTGCGGCAATGACATGATATGCCAAAAAGGCATGGGGCTGGTAAATGAAGTCTTTACAGGAGATACCCTTGACAAGCTTCCTCGCAGCACCATGGCAACAGGCCATACCCGCTACTCCACCACCGGAAGCAACACCCTGGAAAACGGGCAGCCCTTCATCACGGAATTCCTTACAGGAAGAATAGCCACATCGCACAACGGCAACATTATAAACGCCAGGCAAATAAGAGAGCGTCTACTCGGATACGGCTTGAACTTCAAAGCTACGTCTGACAGTGAAGTCATCTCGTCTTTGATAGCATACTATACTGTTAAAACCGGAAGCATTGAGAAGGGCGCCGTGAAGGCCGCCAGCCTTCTAAGAGGCGCCTTTTCCCTTGTTGTGCTTGCAAGCGGCGGAAAGCTGATAGCCATACGCGATCCCAGCGGCTTCCGCCCCCTGTGCATAGGAAAAAGCTCAATGGGGGTCGCCGTCGCTTCAGAAAGCTGCGCGCTTGAAAGCTGCAGCTTCGATTTCATTCGGGATGTCTATCCCGGGGAAATTGTAATTATGGAAAAAGGTGAAATCACCTTTGAAGAGATTGTCCTGACCGATAAAGATCCGGATTCCGGACTTTGCATCTTCGAGTACGTGTATTTTGCCAGGCCGGATTCATGCATTGATTCTTTAAGCGTATACGAAGCCAGATACAGAATGGGGAAGATCCTCTCAAAAGAGTATCCGGTAGAGGCGGACGCGGTATGCGGCGTGCCCGACAGCGGCTTGGAGGCCGCAATCGGCTACAGCGCCGCAACTGGCATACCTCTGGTATCTGGCTTTGTGAAGAATCGGTACATAGGAAGAAGCTTCATCTACCCCATCCAGTCCCAGCGCGAAAGCGCGGTCAGGCTGAAGCTGAATCCTCTTAGGGCTAATGTAAACGGCAAAAGGATAGTTCTGGTGGACGACTCGATAGTGCGCGGAACCACAAGCGCAAGCATTGTAAAGTCTCTGAAGGGCGCGGGCGCGGCCGAGGTTCATATGAGGATATCCTCGCCGCCGTTTATGTACACATGCCATTACGGCACTGACATAGACAATGAGGAGAATCTCATAGCGAACCAGATGGGCATTGAAAGGATTACCAAGGCGATAGGGGCTGACAGCTTAGGCTATATAAGCATCAAGGGCCTGAAAAACGCCTGCAGGAATAGCAGCATGAAGTTTTGCACTAAGTGCTTCACTGGAGATGCAGCGAGAGCGGAAAGCGGGAAGTTTGATCTGGAGAAGGCGCAGCTTTCTTGAAGCGTTGCCGGCGGATGCTATAAATCCGCAGGCGCTGGGAGGTTCGTATATTTTGAAATTGTCTTTTGTGAAGATGCAGGGATGCGGCAACGACTACATCTATTTCGACTGCTTCAAGCAGGCTGTTAACGAGCCTGAAAAATTGGCCGTCACTCTATCAGACAGGCATTTCGGCATAGGAGGGGATGGGTTGGTTCTGATCCTGCCTTCAGATTGCGCAGACGCAAAGATGAGGATGTTCAATATCGACGGAAGCGAAGGAAAGATGTGCGGGAACGCAATACGTTGCGTTGCCAAATACCTGTATGAAAGCGGCTTGGCCCAAAGATCCGAACTGATGATAGAGACGCTGAGCGGCGTGAAGAGAATAGCGCTTCAGACGCTAGACGACGCTGAAAGGAAAATATGCGTCCGCGCTAAAGTTGACATGGGCGCGGCCATATTTGAGGCGGGGTTGATCCCTACTATTCTTGAGCCAAATAAAGTCTTTCTCTCAAGGCGCGCGGTTCTGGACAAACCATTCGAGATCGGCGGGGACGATTTTCGCGTCACATGCGTTTCAATGGGAAATCCGCATGCCGTCGTATTCATGCAGAACATAAAAAAAGCGCCTCTCATAGATTCTAATGCGAAACTTTGCCTTGCAAATCTGGATCTCCTTGACATTGGGCCGAAGTTTGAGAAAAATCCCGCTTTTCCAGAGTCTGTGAATACGGAGTTCGTTGAAGTTATAAGCGTCAAGGAGCTGAGCATGAGGGTTTGGGAGCGGGGCAGCGGAGAGACTCTTGCCTGCGGAACCGGCGCGTGCGCTGCTGTCGCCGCCGCAGTTGCGTGTTCATATTGCAAGGAAGGCGATGATATAACTGTGCACCTTAAAGGCGGAGATCTTGCCGTCAACTTTTCGGCAAGCCGGGTGATGATGACAGGCGGCTGTGAGAAGGCATTCGAGGGAGTGGTTGACATTGTGCAATACTAAGCACATCTTTGTGACAGGAGGTGTAGTCTCAGGACTGGGAAAGGGCATTACAGTCGCGTCGCTGGGGCGGCTCCTGAAGGCCAGAGGCTTGAAGGTGGCGGCGCAGAAGCTGGATCCTTACATGAATGTGGATCCGGGGACGATGAATCCCTACCAGCATGGGGAGGTATTTGTGACGGACGACGGCGCGGAGACCGATCTGGATTTGGGGCATTATGAAAGATTTATAGATGAAAATCTTACCAAGTATTCAAATCTCACATCTGGAAGGGTTTATTTCAACGTCCTTTCAAAGGAGCGGATCGGCGGCTATTTGGGTCAAACCGTTCAGGTTATCCCGCATATTACAGATGAAATTAAAAATTTCATATATCAGGGCGGGGAAGGCGCGGACATCCTTATAACCGAGATAGGGGGCACGGTCGGAGACATAGAGGGGCAGCCCTTCCTTGAGGCCATCCGTCAGATTTCCCTGGAAAAAGGCCATGAGAACTGCCTGTTCATACATCTGGCTTTAATTCCGTATCTGCGAGGATCGGAAGAGCATAAATCAAAGCCCGCCCAGCACTCCGTCAAGGAGTTGCGCGCAATGGGGATTTCTCCTGATATCATAGTAGCTCGCTCCGACGAGAGCTTGAACAGTGAGATACTGGCGAAGCTCTCGCTTTTTTGCAATGTCAAGCCTGACTGCGTCATAGAAAACGTGACTTTAGGCTGTCTGTACGAAGCGCCGCTTATGCTGTATAAAAACGGCTTGGACAAGATGGTCTGCAGAGAGCTTTCGCTTCATACACCTGAGCCGGACATGGCGGATTGGAAGGCTATGATAGACAGAATCAAGGCCAGAGGCCAGACTGTCACTATAGCCATGGTCGGAAAGTACGTGAGGCTTCACGACGCGTATCTCTCAGTAATAGAGGCGCTAAGCCACGCGGGTTTTGAAAGGGGCGCGAATATCGACATCGTTTGGCTCGACAGCGAGCAGGTAAACCGAAGGAATGTGTCGTCGCTTCTTCATAATGTGCAAGGCATACTGGTTCCCGGAGGCTTTGGAGACAGAGGAATAGAGGGCATGGTCATTGCGTGCCAGTACGCCAGGGAGAACAGGATTCCCTACCTCGGACTCTGTTTGGGCATGCATATTGCAGTCATTGACTTTGCCAGAAACATATGCGGCCTTGATATGGCAAACTCCAGTGAATTCTCATGTGAGGGGGATCAGTCTGTCATAGATCTCATGGAAGATCAAAACAATGTGCAAAGCAAGGGCGGAACCATGCGCTTAGGAGCGTATCCTTGCAAAGTGAAGCCGGGAACCACCTTAGCCAAGGTATACGGAACAGATCTGATAAGCGAGCGCCATAGGCACCGCTATGAATTCAACAATGATTTCAGGGACAGGCTCAGCGAAGCCGGCCTTGTAATTTCGGGAATCTCGCCTGACGGAGTGCTGGTTGAGGCGATTGAGCTTGAGGACAGTCCGTTCTTTGTAGGGGTGCAGTTTCACCCCGAGTTCAAGAGCAGGCCAAACAAGCCCCATCCATTGTTTCTGGAGTTCATTGCTTCGGCGCAAAACCGCAATATGTCAATAGTGGAGAGACTTTGAGCCTTAAAATTGCTCTTTATGCCAATGCAGAGCGCGTCCCGATGGACTTTATCAAGCGCCTAAAAGAGGATTATGCCAGGCGGCGCGATTTTTTCTTTAAGCCCTGGCTTTTACAATG
Source organism: Clostridiales bacterium (assembly GCA_031269465.1). GTDB lineage: Bacteria > Bacillota > Clostridia > Lachnospirales > WQUN01 > JAISWZ01. The sequence goes on from JAISZB010000216.1 coordinate 48,242, forward strand.
GAGGAAAACATGCTTCTAAACAAAGATTTCTTGAAATTGCAGGACAGCTATCTATTTATAACAATTGATCAAAAAGTGAAAGCCTTCATGGCCGATAACCCGAATGCGAAGCTAATAAAGCTCGGAATCGGAGATGTAACCCTTCCTCTAGCGCCGGCTGTCATCCAGGCGATGCACAAGGCGGTGGAGGATATGTCCAAAGCTGAAACTTTTAAAGGATACAGTTCTGATCAGGGCTATCCGTTCCTTCAGGAGGCCATTTTAGGCTACTACGCAAAAAAAGGCGTAGAGTTGGAGTTGGATGACATTTTTATTGGAGACGGGGCGAAGAGCGATATCAGCAATATGCTGGACATCTTCGACAAAGGCAGTGTAGCCTTGGTTCCAGATCCGGTATATCCTGTTTATGTAGATACGAACATAATGTGCGGAAGAGAGCTTAAGTATCTTTCGGGAAACCAGGCCAACTCTTTTCTTCCGCTGCCGGATAGCAAAATGAAGGCTGATATAATCTACCTTTGCTCTCCGAACAACCCGACAGGGTCGGTGTACACGAAAGACCAGCTAAAGTGCTGGGTGGACTACGCATTATCAATGGACGCCTTGATTCTATTTGACAGCGCGTATGAGATATTCATTGACGACTGCAACCTTCCAAGCAGCATCTATCAGATTCCTGGCGCTAAGCAGTGCGCGATTGAAATCTGCTCCTTCTCAAAGACGGCGGGATTTACAGGGGTTAGATGCGGATATACGATAGTTCCGAAAGAGCTTGTCAAAAAAGCGGGGGAGAATGAGTCGAGCGTAAACGCGTTTTGGAAAAGAAGGCAGAATACCAAGTTCAACGGAGTCTCCTACATAACGCAGCGAGGAGCGGAAGCTGCGCTTTCTGATGAGGGATTCGCGCAGATAAAGGAGAATGCGGCATACTACAAGCAGAATGCCAAGATAATCTCCGATGTTTTGACAGAACTTGGAATTTGGTATACCGGAGGCGAAAACTCCCCGTATGTCTGGCTAAAATGCCCCGGAGGCAAATCATCTTGGGAGTTCTTTGATCAATTGCTTCGCGAAGCCCACGTGGTCGGAACTCCGGGTTCTGGCTTTGGAATGAACGGAGACGGCTATTTTCGCCTGACAGCTTTTGGAGCCAGGGAAAACGTAGAAAATGCCGCCAAGAGGCTTCGCCATTTGTAGCCGTATGATCATGAAGATTTTTGGGGCTGGCCTGATTCGCAGTCCATTTGCATTAAAATGCAACTATAATCGGAGCTTGACTGTCCACTGGCGCTGATATTCTTAAATGCATGAATTCAGCGCTTTCAAGGTGCGAAATGCCGATATCGGCATTTCGCACTCGTTGTATAGTCAAGCTAAAAGAGGGACTTTTGACTGCAAATCGGTCGGTATTTGTTATACAGCGTGAAATGGACATCCATGCTCCAAAAAAGGCATATTTGGCTGCAAATCACCACTAACAGAAGGGGGCAGTTTATGAACTCGAAAGATTTTGGATGGTGCTTCATAGGCTCTGGCAGAATCACTGACCGCGTCTTGAATGACCTGCTGCCGTACGCAAATGGCAGCTATCCTGCAGCCGTTTATTCAAAGACCTATGAAAACGCTCTGAGATTTGCCCGAACGCATGGCGCCAAAGCCTATGCCTCGGCTGATGCCGCCATGTCTGATCCAGATGTGAAGGCAGTTTATATATGCACTACCAACCCATCCCATAAAGATTATGCTATAATGGCGCTAAGGCGCGGCTTGCCAGTGCTTTGCGAAAAGCCGGCAGCTTTAAGCTTGGATGATGCGAGGCGGATTATTGCCGCGTCAAAGGACAGCGATGCCTATTTCATGGAAGGCATGTGGACGCGCCACAATCCTGTGATAAAACGGGTTTTGTCCTGGATCGAAGAAGGCCGCATCGGAAAAGTAAGGTCTCTTTCCGCATCCTTTTCATTCTGGCATGACTACAATCCGAATTCGAGGCTTTTCGATCCTGCGCAAGGAGGTGGAGCCCTCTATGACGTTGGGATATATGTCATTGCTTTGTCAAGATTCGTCTTTAACGAAATGCCTGAATCCGTGAAAGCGTTTGCAGACTTTGCCCCGTCGGGAGTAGACAGTCTTGCGGCGATGATTTTCAAATACCCCGGAGGGGGGATATCGAGGCTTTTTGCCGGGGTGAGCGCGGATGAACCGGATGACGCCGTAATATCCGGTGAAAAGGGATATATACGCATCCCGCATTTCTGGGCGCCAAAGACTTCAAGGCTTGTTCTAAAGAAGCCGGATGGCGATTTGGGACTCGAAGAGCATTATACGCCAGGATTTCCTGGGGAGGGCTTCCAGTTTGAGTTCAATGCCGTCAAAGATGATGTTCTTGCAGGAAGAAAAGAAAACTCCTTGATGACGCGCGAACTTACACTTTCAATGGCCGAGCTGATGGAAGCTGCAGAGAAGAGCTTTAAGGCCTAGGCGCTATTAGTGGATAATCAAGCTCCAAAATCGGTGCATTTGCCTGAAAATCGGTTTATCACGGGAGGTGTAGGAATGAAAAAGATTGCCATGGGATTCATAGCAGGCGTTATTATAGGCATGGCAATACCGGCGTATAGCTCGCAGGCGGTGAGCGCTTTTCTGGCGGACTATCCCATTTTGATCAACGATGAGCTGTATGAAAATAGCGCGCTTCCGGCTTTAAACTACTTGAATGCGACTTACCTGCCGATTGCTGCGCTATCTGAGCTGAATATAGATTATAAATGGAACGAAACAAAAAGAGAAGTTGAAATCAATGGAAAGGAAGCGGAGATTGACCTCGAAGAGGAGCATGGCGGCGAGGCTGAGATTGTCATAGAAGCGGGGGATGGCGGCGAGGCTGAAAATGCAGGCGAAACCGAATGGACGGAGGCGGCGCAGGAAACTTTCTCCATCAAAGAAACTGAAATCTCCTCCGCTTCAGACAATGATGAGGTGTTGACCTCCGAAGGAGCGATAGATGTCTTAAGGCTCAAAGCTGCCTCAAGCTATGGCAGGCTGGTGCTGGTTGTGGGCAGAGCTTCTGCTGTCAGGGCTGATGTTTACGCTTACCAAAAAGATAAAGGCGTTTTTAGGGAAGTTATTGCCGCTGCGGGCTTTGTGGGTTCTCAGGGCATAACGGACAACATGAGCGAATGGGTTTCAAAAACCCCAACAGGATTGTACTCCTTTGGAATGGCATTTGGAAACGCTCCTGATCCTGGAGCGATAAAGCCCTATACCAGACTGTCCAGCCAAGATTTTTGGGTGGATGATCCAAACTCAAAGTATTACAATCAATTCGTAAAATCCACTTACCCTGACAAAGACTGGAACTCTGCTGAGAATTTATCTAAAATCAGCGCTTATAAGTATGCAGTGGCGATAAACTACAACTATCCAAATCCCGTAAGCGGAGCTGGTTCGGCCATTTTCCTCCACTGCTCCAACGGCGCTCCAACTGCGGGTTGCGTTTCAGTTTCAGAGTCTGATATGATAAGCTTTCTGAAGTTCATAGACGAAGACACAATGATTGTCATTGCCAAGTCTTTGGATGATCTTTACGCTAGGTTTTAGGCTGTCTCGCACGCTTCGGATGCAAAGAGGGTTTTCATAGCAGGAGCCGGCGACCTGGAACAAGCATGAAATACATAAGGCTGAGCGGGCTTCCCGCCTTAGGCGCCAGGAGCATGCCGCCTTAGGCGGCGTGGCGCACTCGGTTCCAAGTAACTTTAGGGTTATAGCATAATTCAATAGACTTGTATTGCCAGACCTATACTGATTTTCATAGAAAATTGCCTTTTTTGGAGCTTGATTATACAGCGTGTGCGATTGATATCGGCATTTCGCACCACTCAATGTACATTCAAGCTCCAAAAAAGGAACATTTGATGAAAATCTGCATAGCAGCGACCTTGGCATGAGTTTCTCAATAGCCGATGATATAGTGATTTGCATATGAAGCCCCTGTTTTGGAGCTTGATTATACAGCAAGTGCGATTGATATCGGCATTTCGCACCGCTCAATGGATAATCAAGCTTAAAAATAGGGGCATTTGACTGCAAATCGGCATAAAACCAGCTGTGGGGTTTCGTAGGACGTCTCGGGTTAGGCCATGTCCAAGCTCATAGCCTTCAAAACAAAATAAAAGCCAGGGAAAAAAAGCAGGCCTTTTCCCAAACCGCCGCCTGACTGGTTTACATATTACCAGAGTTGCTTAAGAACTAAACTTTTCAAAAAGTCTTATTTCCTTCATCTAATTAGGTTAGACGTCAATTGATGGCCTCTTTTTCTATGCTGGTTTGCTTTGGAGCATACTGATTTTTGGGGACGGATTATACAATTAGCGCGAAAGTGGATATAGTCATTTCGCACCCTTCAGTTCAGTGGATAATCCGACCTCAATATCGGTTCATTTGACTGCAAATTAGTTAAAGGGCGCTCTCTCCAGCGCATGACTCTTTTTTCAGGGTGTAGCTCAGCAAAAGCGCTAAATGAAACATCCGGGGATATCTGTCCCCGGATGTTTATGATCCTTTCTCAAACTCTCACTCTTGAAATCAGCAAGTCTGCACAAAGACAAAAACTGGAGCAGCATGTCATCGTACAAGCTTTGCCATGGCGCGCAAAAGTATTTTCTTGGAGGGCAAGGAATTCTGCGTCGCAAAGATGGAAACTCGGAATGAATGCACAAATAATCACAATTCAACCTAAACCATAAATCGTTTCCTTGCAGGTTTCTGCGATGTTTGCTTCTGAAAACCAGGCTTTTTGCACCCCAATAAAAACTTAAAGCTAAACTGACGACTATCAATGGCAAAAAAAGCTTTGTGTCTCATGCTTCTTTAAAATATAGGCCTGGCCTTGTAGGTTCCAATCAAACTACTGGGCTTTTAGACTTCTATTTAGCCAAATGAGCCTATGTTAGCTTGAGCGTCTTTAGAGAAGAGCTAAATGCCTATGAAAAACCTTGTAAAATAAGCATTTCAGTCCGTGGACGCATAGCGATCCCTGCTAGAAGCCAAAGCCGTAAAATACTTTCCATGCTTGACCGAGCGTATTTTGTAGAAATATATAGATTTTATTTGAAAATTGCTTTATACTGGTATAAGAGCTATTGCGTTTATTACTGGTTCTTCATAAGGATGCGCTTTCTTTACAGCTTTTACCGTTTCGCTAAGATTTTCTGATGAACATGTTGCTTCAATTTTGCATTCGTCTGCTTCCTGAAGCTTTCCGATCTCCCCATCATAAGGATTTGCGCCTGGAAGCGCCCGCCAGCGCCCTTTTACGGGGCTGAAGCATAAAGTGCTCTCATAGTGGCCTATTCTTCCCGCTCCAGATTCCTGAAGCGCGTTGCAGATCTCATTTAAATGGGAAAAGGGGACGAAAATCTCAAGTTTTATCATTGACGGTGAAGCGGACATAGACATCTTCCTTTCTTTCTGATTTACTTTAAAAATGAAATCATGCTTATTTTAGGCTGATGATACTAAAGGTGGCTTTCATGCGTCCAATCCTCTCAGATTACTGTAGCATGAAGGCTTGAAATGCTGATTCGATCGCTTGAATAAAAGCTTAAATCCCCTCGAGCTTTATCAGGCGTCTTATCATATCGCAAGCAGGAAGCGGATGCAATAGTTTCAAGGGAAATGAAAAAGACAGAGAGAAATTCATGTCTGCAAGCGCCTGGAGGAAAAATAATTCCGGTCAAGATCTTTGCGCCTAAGAAGCCTGGATTATGCCTGGGGCATTTGCGGATGAAAGAATTCGGACGTTGGCAGAGACTGGTGGCTCTAATCTCAGCCATAGGAGGAGTTGCTTTGAGTTGCGCCTTTGCTATAGCCGTAATGTTTGCTAAGCGCTAAAGAGTGGATTCGACAGGATGTTTACTGCCGGTTCTGGATCAGCGGCTTTAGTTGCGACCTTGGCTTCGAGTTGCGTCTACGGCAAATGCGGCGCCAATTTTTTGGCTTTCCTTGATGAAACGGAGCCTAATAAAAGTTATGGCGCTTTACCGCCATATCAGGCCTGTTTTTCGAAGCAAGCTTTAGAGGCAGTATTAAAGAAAATGGAGGCTTTTCTATGAAAATGAAAAAAATAGCAGCTGTAGCATTGTTTTTGCTTGCGCTTAGCGCAATCGCCGTGCTGGCGGCTGACAGCAACGCCACATTGATCCAAAAGGCGGAAGTCGATGGCAAAGCCATTGAATTTGAAGCTGTAAACATAAGTGGATACAACTATATAAAGGCTATAGATTTCGCAAGGATGCTGGATATTGATATATCCTACAACGCAAAGAACAATACTACATACTATGACAAGACAAAGCCGTTTACCGGACTGAAGCTGATAGATGAAGACGCTGGCGAGACTTTGGATATTGATGATGAAGCGGAGCTTCAGGAAGACGGGCTTTTGACTGAAGAGCCGGATGCGACTCCTGCGCCTACGCCTACCCCTACGCCTGCAGTCGTTCGGGATTATTCCAATCTCGTCAATTTGACTCAAATGACTTGGAGCTTTGTCTATGACAATAAAGGCAAAAGCTCTGTTGCCGAGAAGCTGGAGTCTGGTTTCACGTTTGAGTTTTCGAATGCGTCGACCAAAAATGCGGTGGACTTTGAACTTATTGACTATCAAGGGGAATATAAGGCGATTGATTCAGTTAAGATTACAAATGATATCATCAGCTTCAAACTTGGAGAGTCGGAAGCTGATGCGGTAAGCTTGCTAAAAGATCTGGATGAAGCCGCCAACTTGGATTACAATACAAGGATTCACGACAACACGAAGGCCAGAATCGAGTCCCTTGGAAATATAGTTAAGGTATACATTAACGGCGAGCTGGCAGTTGGAGAGCTTTCCCGCTCGACAGTTACAAACTCTTCAGAGTACGGATTCATTTTCAATAGATCTTATGCTCTCGGTGAAATAAAGACGCTCAGACTGGAAGTCGGCGGCAAGCAGAGCGAGGAAGCAGAATAATAATAAGGTTCAGGTTAAAGAGTAAGAGAATTGGCTGGAAACTGGAATTGCAGCCCTGCATATAATAGTAAAGCCCCCTGTTTAGAAGCAGGGGGCTTTACTATTGTATGCTTTGTTGAATGACATCGAATTTGCACGGATTCGCAGGCAATTGCATCTAATATTCAGATTGGCTGCATATTGATGAGCGTATAATCAAGCTCCCAAATAGGCAGTTTCATATTGCCTGGGATTGAGGAATCTAAAATATACGCCGCAAAAACTGCAGTAATTGATGCCCATTGCATAAAGTTGGAGAGCAAAATAAAAATGCCTGATGAATTTTATATATGCATATATTTCTTGAAAGGTTGTCACCAAACAAACAAATGGCTTAAAGTCAAGGGATTTTGAAAAGTATTATAGGCTTTTTCAATTTTGGCCCTGTATAAACTTTTTTCATAACATGCCCCTCTTCGTCATATATATACCATGTAATAAAACAAGGGAGGGCCTTTTCTTGAAGACTTATATAGAAGAAAGAGCCGTTGAAGTAGCCAACTTCATCATCAGCAGCAACGCTACAGTCAGAGAAACAGCTAAAAAATTCGGCATCAGCAAATCGACAGTACATAAGGACGTGACGGAACGGTTAATCAAGATAAACCCCACGTTGGCTAGCGAAGCTCGGCGGGTGCTGGAGATCAACAAATCTGAGAGGCACATAAGAGGCGGTTTAGCCACTAAAGAGAAATACATGACACTTACTGGCCATGCCAGACTGAAAAATTTCAAATAAGCCGCTAGAAAAGGCTGGGAGCGATCCCGGCCTTTTTTATGAAATTGCTGATAATAGATATGAAAAATAATGCTAAATAAGCGAATTTATGAATTAATCCTTTTAACGCCTGATGATTTATCAGATAACGACTTTGATAGACTTTGATGCAAGGTGGAATATTTATTTGTTGAAATATTCTACTGGAAATGTGGTTGGCTGGCCTTTTTAAAATCCATACGAAAAGAATTGATCAAGGAGTTGGCAGACTAAAGCCATGGCTTGAATCGAATAGAAGTAAGAAGCGCTTTTTCGGACTCTCACTTGGGTCATGTTTTCAACGATGGGCAAAAAGAGCCGGGTGGCCTTAGTACTGCATCAACAGCGCGTCCCTGTGATTTATACCGGCTGATAAGCTTGCTGAGGAAGGATGTTCGGAGTGGCTTGAGAAAATCCCCGATTGACGAGGGTTATCCACGCCGGGCCCTTCCACGAAAGCGCCTTGATCTCCCCGCGCTCGAATGGCGGCAGGCGTTGAAACGCGCGGCCTTCTGTGGTACACTTGCATTGATCCACAGGGATCCGCTTCTTCATTTTTGTTCTCGCAAACTAAATGATGCCGTGTTTCCCTATGAATTTCTACGGATGTATCTGCTGCATTTCATTTTACAATGAACCACTGCCTATTTTTGAGCTTGATACACAGCTTCTCAGTGGGCAATCAATCTCAAAAATAGGCGCATATTACTGCCAATCAGTATATCTTAGATTGCGTTATCTGCATTTTAATATGCTGATGCGCATAATGTTCAATTAATGAGGAGGAATTTAAGTGATTCTTGCAACTACAGACGGAATTCCGGGAAAAAGCTATGATCTCCTGGGGCTAGTAAAGGGCAGCATGGTTCAGTCAAAGCACATCGGCAAAGATATTATGGCCGGCTTCAAGACTGTTATCGGAGGAGAGATCAAAGGTTACACGGAGATGATGAATGAAGCGCGCGAAATGGCGACTAAGCGCATGATAGCCGAGGCCGAGGCGCTTGGGGCGGATGCGGTGGTAGCTACGAGATATTCTTCATCATCTATCATGCAGGGATGCGCAGAGGTCATAGCATTTGGCACAGCTGTTAAGTTCAAGCAGTAGATATACTGCTTTTCATATAAACTCCCTATGAAGCTTCGCTTCACCGGCAATGATGAAAATATTAAGTCAATTGTGTGTTTGAGGCATGGACAAGTGTCCACAAAATGTATTTTCGTACTAAATTACCTTTTTTGAGCTTGATTATACAGCGAGTGCGAAATGCCGACATCAATCGAACCACTCAATGGATAATCAACAAAAAAGGGAATATTTGATGAAAAGCGGCATCTTCATTCATTTTTGCCGAAGAACCAGGCGGGAGGCATTTCCTGCCGATTCCTCGCGTTTAACGCTGCGGCGTATATTTCACCGAAACATTTCCTATCATGTGCCGTTCGCCTTGGCCATCTCCGATGTACTCCGCCTGCGGCTGCGTTTCTTGGGCGTCGGATCCGAGCGCAATCAAAGCTGTGTACGATACGCGATCTTCTTGCCTGAGCGTTGCTTCAAGGCGTATATAGTAGACTCCAGCTGAAACGGGATGTCCTTCATCATCGCTTAAATCCCATGTGAAAGCCAGATCACCGGAGGCGGGCGTAGCGCTGGAAACAGCGTCAATCCAGGCTTCGCCCCTGCTCTTTAGATCAGAGGCCTCAACCCATATCGGAATTGAGTTTTCACGGTATGACCAACCGCCAGTTGCTGTGAAGCTGGTAGCGAAAATGGTTTTTATATAATTTCCTTCTGAATCTTCGACCCAAACGGCAAACTGGTTGCTGCCGCTGCCACTTTGCCTTTCGTATTTAAAAGAGATTTCCAATGCGCCTCTGGCATCGCCTTCAGGTTGCGCTGTCTCATCATTGATAGCATCTCCAGCGGTTTCTTCTGGCTGCCCTAAATCATCCAGCGGTATTGAAGAACTTTCAGATATAGTTTCTGAAGGAAAGCTTTGGGAGGAATTCGCGTCGGTTCCTCGGTCACAGCCTGAAAGCAGAATGAGGATAAATAAAAACGCTAAAGCCTTAGCTTTTGCCTGTTCCATAAAACGCCTCCTTTTCTTAGGTTTTTTGCCTGGATTCAACAATGTTTTTTCATTTGAAGAAGACTTGAGGTACCATGGCTCTTTTCTATACTGGCGCGCATAGGAGAGTTCCGATTTTTAGTCTGGTTATATACTGATTTGCATATGAAACTGCCTTGGAGCTTGGCTATACAACGAGTGCGATTGATATCGGCACTTGACGCCTTGAAAGGTGGGCAATCAGAACATTTGACTGCGCACCAGTATATCTCTGAATGATTAAGCCGCCGTTCAGATCAATTGTATCATAACTGGCACTTAAACCTCAAGTGGCAAGAAGTCAATGTAGAACTGCAGGAAGAACTTCTAGTTGCAAGGTCTGCAGCCTGGCGTTTGCCGCACTGCGAATCTGCATTCCCTGTTTTTAGCCGTTATCCATTGAGTAGCGCGAAATGCCGATCAATCGCACTCGCTGTGTAATCAAGCTCCCCAAAAGGCAATTTTCTATGAAGATCAGTATATTTGCACATAGTCTTTTAAGTGACTGGCCGTATGCATGCGTTCCAATTCAAAGCGGCGCTTATGGGCGCGACATTCATGGTCGAGCGCGGCAGCGGCGAGAAAATCGGGACGTACAAAACCGCGCCTTGACCGTCCCGAAAAACAGGGCAAAGCTCGTGACGTACTCGTCGTTGACAAGCCCCAGCGAGGCGTTGCGGCAGTCTATGGCGTTGTTGTGCGTCGTACAATCAATCGCTGAAATACAAAATCCTCGTCACAACCAATAAGGGCGATACTAAAATCATCGCGGACAATGATTGTATGTGCCCCTCACGATTTTGTTCAGGCGCACCGCGTTTGTGGGTATAACGTCGCGCCAGTAGAAGTCGGTAAGCGACACGGCGGAGGTTTTCTGCAACACTTTGATGTCATAGCGGATAGGATTTGTACACCCGTGTTCGCAGAGTAGTTTAGGAAGTCGTGCTTGATGATTTGTGTGGCGAACTCGATTTCGTTTGTCCATCGCTTCGGCAGAGATTTTGTGTCGTCGCATCTAAGCTTCGTGATTTTGATTTGCCCTGGGTTCGCAAAGGTTGAAACGCCGCAGGTTTACGCCACAGTGAACAAAGGTCTGGAGAACGGCTACAAGTTCGCCAACAGGGTGATTGGGCGGGAAATATGGCTCGGAATGGGTCGTGGGAGCAAATTGCTGGGTGACTGCCTTGCTTTCGACACCTGCTCGGTTTCCGCGCACGGGTTGCTGAACAAAGGTGAGACGTGGAGCGGTTTATCTGACCCACGTCTCACTGACATTTATGCAAACGCAATCCGTAGACTACGAAACATCATGCAAGGCAGTTAATAGCGTTCGATCGATGTCGTATGCCCGATAAAGAAGACGACGCTCGCAACCATAGCGAACGGGTTTTTCAGCCACACAGATACGCAGAGGCAATAAAGCGGCACAGGCGAGAACTATGATTAAGCCTTTGGAGAAGCCCAAAAAGCAACAAACCCAGCAGACGCAATACTCAGCAAGAAGCATTACAGCAGCAATAAATGCCGCGCCCTTGAAATTCGGCTTGTTAAAGCCGCTGACAAAGGCAACGGAAACGCCGCCCTCCGACTTCTCGTGAAAACTGCGGGTATAATCCTTGCGGATTACGAGTATCAGCAACGCCACGGTCAGACTGACGCCGACCATTTCCAGTACGCCAAGCAGCGGCGCTGCGGGCGCGTTATCAGCGAGAGGATTGACTTGCGGCGGCATCAGCATATACGGCAAATACGGAAGTTCTTGCAAGCACCCGCCGTAAAACGGAGGCAAAGGAAAAGCGAGCAAGTATAACGCGAACTCGCTTTTCCGCTTTATTCTCCTCCGCAATGTATCTTCACCGCGTCGCGCAGGAACACAGCGCATCCGGGCGCGATTTTGTCGTAGTAAGCCATGAAGCGTGGGTCATCGACGTACATCTGCGCCACACCGAGATGGGCTTCCTTGGTGTAATTGTCCCAATAGAAACAGAGCCAGCGTTTGTGCAGCTCTGCGACTTTCTGCGCGAGTCCGCTTGCCGGATCGCCTTGCTCAAACGCCGCTTTAAGCGTGTCATTCAGTTCAGCCGCGAGCCGCTCCATTTCGGCGTATTGCTCTTTGGTCGCGCCTTTGAGCTTGGCGTTGGAGAGATTCACCATGTCATCGCCGTATTTGGCTCGAATTTCTTCGCCATACTGCTTTTCGTTGTCGTCTATGAGCTTCTGCTTAAAGCCCACGAATTTTTCTTCGTCTGTCATATTGAGTTCCCCTTTCATTGAGCGAATGCTCTTTTCCACATTGGCAATCAGCCTGTCAAGCTGCTCCCGGCGTGATTTGAGCGCTGCCAGGTGGCTTTCAAGAGCCTGCCGCCCGTCAAAACTATTGCTTGCCAATATCCTGCCAATCTCAGCGAGTTCCACGCCTAACTCGCGGTAAAAAAGGATCTGTTGCAAGCGGTCAACCTCAGTTTCGCCGTAAATGCGATAGCCGTTGCTGCGGATTACCTTGGGTTTGAGCAACCCGCACTCGTCGTAATAGCGGAGCGTTCGGGCGCTGACACCCGCGAGCTTCGCCAGTTTGTTTATTGTGTACTCCATTAGGCGCGCCTCCTGACAACGGATATTATAAACCTTTCCGTAACGTCAATGTCAATAGCCCAATAAAGCTTTTTCAGAAAAGGACGGTGATTTTACGCAGTTAATCTTCAGTGAAAAGCCCTCGCAGGCTAAATCTTACGCCGCTGTACTCTGCGAGACCGCCGCAAAAGACGGTAACGTTGAGGGCGACGGTTATATTGCGACGTGGTGTTTTGGGCATCTGCTCGAACTGGCTGCGCCTGACGCTGGCAACTGGCAGGCAGATCTTTCAAGGGCGTGTACTCTTTCCATGACATTGGTTATTCTCTTGCCATAGGTGAAAGCCACACATTCACGCCAGATATTGATTGGCTGGCAGATCTATTGACTCCCGAACGTTATCGCATTGTGACAAGTATATTCTATTGAATTGAAGCGCCCAAAGAAAAACTGGAGTACAAAGTCCAGTTTGACGTGAGTGAATGAGGCTTTCATTTTTTTTCACAACCAGCGCGATATCGAGCGAAATTTCCTGTCTATATAAGTAGAGGCGGGAGAAGCCGCGCGGCGTCTGAAAGCTTAAATCCGAAGCGTTGCAGGAGGACACTTGATGGACGATGAACGGATTTTAGGTTTGTTCTGGCTGCGGTCGGATGACGCTTTGACTGCTGTGGCAGAGAGATTCGGCGCGTACTGCCGCAAAATCGCCGTAAATATACTGCTTTTCATATAAAATAATCTTTTTTGGAGCTTGATTATACAGGCTTCAATGGATAATCAAGCTCCAAAAAAGAAACATTTGATGAAAAGCGGTATATCTTGCGTGACGACGGCGACAGCGACGAGTGCGTGAACGAGACATGGCTTAGGGCTTGGAACTCTATCCCACCTGCCCGTCCGTCACGGCTTGACGCATTCCTCGGCAAGATAACGCGAAACATCGCGCTGAACCGCTATGAGGCGGCGCATACGGCAAAGCGTGGCGGCGGAGCTGTGGAAATCGCCCTTGACGAGCTTGCCGCCATACCTGTGCCGGAATCCGCCGACGAGGGTGAAATCACGAGGGTGATAAATTCGTTTCTGCTCGCTGAGCCTGCTGAACAAGCCGACATATTCGTCAAGCGCTACTTCTACCTCCGGAGCGTCAAGGAAATCGCCGCAGAGTACAGCTACAAGGAAAGCAAAGTCGCTTCCACCCTGTTTCGTATGCGCACCAGGCTCAAAGCTCAGCTTGAAAGCGAGGGTCTAATGTGAAAAACGATAAGATATTAAAAGCGATGAGCGGTATTGATTATGAACTGGTCAGCCGCGCCGCCGCTCCGGTAAAGAAAGAAAACGAAAAGCGCGTTAACTTCGCGCTGTGGCTCAAATGGGCTATGCCTGTGGCGGCTTGTCTGGTACTTGCCATTGGCCTGTTCTCCATGCACGGCGTGTTGTTCCCGTCAATAAGCGGTACGGGCGGATCAAACAACGTCCCACAAGCCGCCGCAGGTGGTGGTTCAGAAAATGGCGGCAGCGTTGACAGTGCATTGGCTGGAGGTATTGAAGGCGCAAGCCCGGCGGTTGCGCCTCCTGCCTCTAAACCACAACCTGTTTTGCGGATTGGAAAAACAACTTTTATGAGGCCTTTTTCATCTGATGTTATGAACGGCTTTGAGATGAGTCTGACGGAAGAACAGATAAAGCAGATAGTGCCGGGACTTAGCTTGACACTCGGCGGCAGCGGTCAATACCAGATGGATGGCTCGTTATATAGGCTGGCGCTCATTGAAACCGAAAAGCCTGCAAGGACTGATTTGCCTGCTTATCATGGCGAATACTACTACCGTACAGCCATTGAAATTTCTCCATTAGGCGATGTCCGCTCTGATAGTGTCCTCGAAGGGAATGGTTCCAAAGTCACCAATATGAACGGCATAGAAGTATCGTCTTTCAAGTTTATTGGTAACGATAAGAACATTGTCTATTACCAGTCCGATTTCAAAATCGTAGGTATTGGCTACAGGGTCTCCATATACGACAGCGCCAACAAGATAAATCAAGGCGATGAAAAAGGCGCGGTACGGCTTACTGAGATTGTTTCCGGCATAATCAACAGCAGATCAGCCGATTTGTCAGACGTGCTGACCGCTGACTATCCTGATTTACGCTCCGACGAATTGACGCTGGAACAGGCTTATGAGGAATCAGACTTCGGCGCGTATATCCCTAATGGCATACCGAACGAGTTTGAGTTTTCAACCAGCTATCGCGTTAACAAACCAAACCAGAACGATTTGTCCGTCCATTGGGCAACGGGCTGCAAGTATATTGAGATTACCGCAGGCGATGCGGCACTGAACGGTGATTTGTACGACGACGAAGTATACGGCTACAGCGGCACATTGGTTCACGCGAATGAAACCGAGAAATATGATTTATCGCTGTATCCTGTTCCGAGAGCCGACTCCGTGCCGGATGAACTCCGTCTGGTCGTTGACAGTCCTGTATTCTATGCGGACGAGATGACGATTGATGTTATCGGAAAGCGTATCTACACGCTTGGTGAAACAGGGGAGAATGAAATTAACGTTCCCAGAGCTGATTTCAGCGTACTGTATGGCGATGTACTTGTCAATTTCATGTCCAAAGGCTTATCCGCCGAACAGATTTGGACGATGGTTCAGGAAGTCGGAAACAACAATGGAGGTGTCAGATGAATAGCAGAATCACCAGAATCATCTCAGCTGTAATCGCTGTAATAACAACCGCAGCCATCTTAGCGGGCTGTGCGGGAAACGAGGTGGTTAATACGAAAGCAGTCCGCCAGGTCAAAACAGAAGCACACGCTATGCAAGTGAACTATGAGGCCATGCAAGCCCCGATAAACGAGGCGGACTTCGCCTTCAACCTTGGCAACAAGCTGATAGCCGATGTCAGAGACACCGACAACTTTGTATGCTCGCCGCTCTCGGTGTGGCTGCCCCTTGCAGCGCTGGTGAATGCCACGGACGCTGAGCATAAGCCCGCTTTGCTTGACGCTCTCGGCGCTGCGGGCGTGACTGAGCAGCAGATAAACGACTATTCGCAAATGCTCCTGTACCGCGTAACCGGCGAGGGCAACAAGAAATACGAAAAGAATTATATCAGCCCGCTGAAAATCGCCAACGCCCTGTTTGTGAGCCAAAACGAAACCATCCGGCAGTCTTTCGCCCAGACCTTTGCGGATAATTACCTCGGCGCTATGTTCAATGTGGACTTCTCGTCCAAGCAAGCCGTGGACGCGATAAACGAATGGGCGAGCGACAACACGGACGGGCTGATTCAGAACGTCGTGGACTCCTTTGATTCGGAGACGGTCGCCGCCATCGCCAACGCCATCTACTATTCTGACCGCTGGGATTGGGAGTTTGACGAAAGCGAAACCAAGACTGACGTGTTCCATGCCGCAAGCGGCGATGTGACTGCCGACTTCATGATTCGTGAGGGCGACGCGCAGGTCTATTATGAGGATGATCGCGTTCAGGCAATGCCCCTCAGCTTCAAGAACGGCGGTAATATGTGGATTATCATGCCCAAAGACGGAACAGCGAATGACCTATATTCCTCTATGACCGCTGACTGCTATGGTGAAATAGTAAGCGGCAGCGTTTCATGCACAGGCAAGTTGCTCCTGCCGAAGTTTGAAATAACGGGCGACACATTTGATCTGAAAGACGCGCTTATCGCTATAGGCGTTCCGCTCTTTGACCGCGAGGCCGCCCCGCTCACAAGCGGGCTAATTGATAGCGATATACCCGTTTGGGTTGACGCGGCGGTGCAGAAAGCCATGATAAAGGTTGACGAGAAAGGCACGACCGCCGCTGCCGTTACGGTCATAGCTATGGCAGGAGCGGGTATGCCAATTCCGACTGAACCTTTCGAGATGGTCTGCGACAAACCTTTTATATTCGTGCTGGAAAGCTACGGGCAAGTGCTGTTTACTGGCGTGGTCAACAACCCTGCTGATGTGCCGTTGTCTAAGTAATCATTCAACAATTACAGCGCTGCTTCAAACTAAAATATTCTGCGTCTATATACTGGTGAGTTAAAAGTTGATCATCCAAAAGCCTTGATTTAAGCCCTTCTTCATTTTGCATCAAAAAGAAGTCTGTAAAACTAAAAACGGCGTAAAATCAATGTTTATATCGATCTGGATTTGAGAACTTTCAACTTTTCAGCTATACTGCTTTTCATATGAAATTACCTTTGATGAAAAGGTATATATATGTGACGGTCGTCAAAACACAACAAGGAGCGGCGGTTGTTCAAAATGAGCCGCCGCCGCTTTTTCTATGCCCAAATTCAAATTCATAAGGAGGCTGCTATGCCGCACAACTACACCCGCCAGCGCCAAAGGCGCGATTTTTCCATCTTGAAGCGGCTTAACAAAGAGCCGAACCCGCCGACCGCCGCTAAAGCAGAGCGGGATAAACAGTCAACGCTTGAAGCGTTGGAACCGTTTATCATCACCCGCTTGACTATGAGCCGCACAAAGCGAAGCTCCGGAAATTGTGCTTTGCGACTTGCCTGTGAGTTCCGTGAGCGTTGCAATCGTTGCGGCTGGGTTTTCTATTATAACCATGGCCAGAAAGTCTCTGGCGGTGTTGGAGGTGAGGTAAACCACGGCGTTTTCGCGCTGAAATTCGGTTTTCTTCTTGTACAGTCGTTTGCAAGCAATAAATCCGCGTTTGACTTGCCCTCGATCCTGTCCATGAGAACCATGACCGAGAAGTCATCAACCGTAAGTCAAGGGCTTTTTACCAAATTCCCATAAAAATTTGTATTTCACCTTTCACCGTTTCATGCTCATTTCATTGCGGAGCAGACGAATGATTTTATCGTTCATGGTCTCTTTGCTCGTCGAGCTGAAATGGACTTTGACCAGGTAAGTGGGCTCCGCTCGCCGCCGAGTTTCGCAAGCCGCTCTTTCAAGCCGTTGATTTGGCTTAGGAGAGAATTGACCTTTGCTTTCAGTTCGGCAATGATACCGCGCGATTTCACACCATCTTTGGCAAGCCCCGACACCTTTTTCCAGTCAGCGGGGGAGATTTGCAGATTGCCGCCAAAAAGCGCGGGCTTGACCATGCCCGCAATCTCTCCGATTGTGGCGGCTTCTTTCTTCGCGGCGGCGGTTTTCTTTTCGAGAGTGTTACATACATTTCTATTTATGGGCTAAGAAGCAGCCTCGGCTTGAAAATAAGCTCTCAGGATGTTTAGGGGGCGAACAATAGGATGGTTTCAAACAGGCAAAAGAAAAAAGGCATGCCGTGGAGCCAAAGGGGAAGCTTTAATTTAGCATTGTTGTGTGCTTGAAACGAAATGGCGGATTGCATAATTGGATAAAGACAGGGGATGCCGAATTTTCAATTTAATTATAAATTCACAAAATAAGGAAAACATATATATCGTCTATAAGATTATATATGTTGATTTATAAGTTTTACATTTTTAAATTTATTTTCGAGTTAACTTTTGAACTTTTCAGCAAGGATTTCATGCTCTTTTGATTGGTAAATAATCTAATAAACTGTCGGAACAGTTCCATTTCATCCAAAACCGATTGAAACATAGGCTAATACTCCATTGTAGCACCTCCTTCCGCTTGGTGATTGCAGTTTATCATGGAAAACCGTTATCGCTTTTCCTGTTTAGCCATTATGGCATTTAACGTTTCATGAGTGCGCCTTCATCAATGCGACGCACAACGCTGTGAGTATACGCATCGAAGTATTTGAGCCAAAAAGCGTAAGCTGGTGGGTTTATACTCTCGAAATCCACGCCGAGGTGCTTATACCCGTCATCCCTCAGTGTCGCTACCGCAAGACGCAGCAAACCTTGCAACAAACCTTTTCCACGGTGTTCCGGCAGACAATACGCGCCATGAGCGTGAATATATCCCGGTATGTCGCGCAAAAAAGTTTCACCCGCTTGCGAGGCGCAGAGAAACGCGACGGTTTCGTTGTCTTTCCGCGCAACAAAGAATCGGTCATCACCTAAACTCTCTAAAAATTCCGTTTCAGTTATACATGGCTTTACCATGAAGAACGGACTTTCAAGGCAATGGCGATGAAGCATCATATCAAGCCGATAAACCTCCGAATACCTCTCCGATGCAAGCTCCGAGAAAGTATAGCCGTCGCATAGCGGCGCGGCAATTTCGTCCACTCCGCGTATCGCGTCAATGCAGCGCAACCCGAAGCCATAGCGGAAAAATTGTTCCTGCGTTTCTTTATCATGAGCGTACAGGCAAATAGCATGACTGGACGCTCCTGCACGAACCCATTTTTCACCCGCCACTTGATACAGTCGTGCATAGATTTTTGCACGGTCATGTCCGATCGCGCCGTTCGCGCCCAGCGGGGAAAATACGCCAATGGCTTCAGTGGAACC
This sequence comes from Clostridiales bacterium, assembly GCA_031269465.1. Lineage (GTDB taxonomy): Bacteria > Bacillota > Clostridia > Lachnospirales > WQUN01 > JAISWZ01. The sequence goes on from JAISZB010000216.1 coordinate 67,140, forward strand.
GAAAGCGTTTTGGAATGGTTTAACACTGCATAAAAACCCGAGCATGGTATCGCCCTCGAACGCAACGACACCAAGTCCGTCCTCCGCAGACGTCATCAAATCTGGAACTGAAACCACAGGAGGGAGTGCAGGGACATACCCGCGCTCCTCGTCGTAGCTTTGTTTTGCGATTTGCCCCGCTTGTTCGATATGGGCGGCTGTGAAGTCAACAATTTGCATTTACTAAAATCACTCCGATTTCATCATGTTAATTAAAGCGTCCATATGTTGCCGTTTCAAAATCATCATCCTTTCCTTGCCCAAATGGTTGCTCTGACAAAATCAAACTCATTTTCGGCCAGCGGTTCGCCTATATAGTTGCGGTAAGTCTTTTCCACATCGAATCTCGCGTCGGCAAGCCATCCGCAAACCTGTTTCAAAGTTGGAATGTGCTTATAACCCGATGTTGACACGATAATGCGTTCGCCGTTGTTTGCTAGCAAGTCGCTATGACTTGCCCATGTGCAAATGCGTGTCACAAAGTCGTACACATTGCCGTAATTTCTGAATTTACCACTGGTTCCCAACTCATCGGCATATGTGGATTCGTCACCCAAGCGGCCGCTTTCATCCAAACGGTTAAAAACTTAACCGCTGATGCGTCTGAGTGTTGGTCGTAATCCAAAATCAAACATCACGGAGCGCCGCCGCTGCTTAACGGATAAATGCTTGTTGCGCTTCGGCGTAATCCAGTTCGGTTTCGATGTTGATGAGGATATTCCCGGCCATAACGACAACATCATAGCCGGTACCCCAATTCGCGTTTATAGCGTCGGCTTGATAGCAATTGATATTGGGAATGTCCTTCATCCTGCGGTGAGGGGCTGAAGCCGATCGCCGTGGAAGCCGAGACTAAAGTCGACAAATTCGTCAAATCTGCATATACTGCGGGGTTCTATATTTCGTCGCTGGACAACATACGGGAGGCCGCAAGGGCGGCAAGGCTGCACTGGGGAGCCGGAAACGGCCCGCGCTGGCATCTGGACGCCGTCTTCAGCGCCGACAAGTCCAAGGAAACCGGAAAAGGGGCTCCGACCCAGCTCCAGGCATTGAAATCCATAGCTTCAACCGCATATATACCAATTTTAAGGCCTTCACGGGCAAGTGCGCCCTTTCGGCCTTCAGCTTTCGGCTGAAGAAGCGCTTGATTTGGCTCTATAAGCAAACTTCCCTGATCTAATCTGCATTCTCCGCTTTATGGCCGGCATTCAGGAGGAATGTCGAATATTGAGACGGACAAAAGCCATTCGACATTGTTTAAATATAAACTTAGACATGCAAATAATGAAAAAAGAGCTGAATGCATTAAAAAAATCTTCTTTAGGACCTCTAAATTGAGATCGTTTTGGCATCTGTAGAGCTTATGTTAAGGGCGTTAAATTGTCCTGCCTTCAACCCTGCCTTGTTTGCATA
>JAISZB010000240.1 GCA_031269465.1 Clostridiales bacterium
TGATCACCTTGCTGACAGTCCTTTCCTGATGTATCAGGATTTTTGATTTTCTGAATATCGAAAGCCGCAACCTCAACTATTGTTTTAGCTATCGGCAATATCTTATGTATATTTACCACTGTTTTAATATGAGTCTGAATCTTATTTTCAATCGATGGAGCCAGCCAGCCCTTATGCTTCGACCGGACGCGATTGTTGAAGCGGGGTTTGCGATGCCTTGTCTTCCTATTGCGCCTCGCACGCCTGAAAGCTCTTCTTGTCGAGAGCAAATCTACTATATCAGTCCTCAGCTTCACCTCGGCGCAATACAATTCTTCTTTCTCCGTAGTCGCGGAAATGCCAATAGTTTTGCTTCCCGCATCTACTCCCAGACTTATCGGCCGGGTATATTCCGAGCTATCGTACAGCAATTGGATTGCAGAAGGCTCAAGCTTTGCAACCTTAGCCATTCCATCCTTTAGCAAATGTCTTGCTTTCCCATGACGCTTTGTCGGCATCAATGGCTTTCCGTTTTTATTCAGGACATAAACCACAGCAGCACAATCCTTCCGCTATAATTCCCTATCTCTAGGGTAAGTTGCCCTTCGCCAATGCTGTTCCAAGGTTTTGTATGCCTGCAGCACTGTCCCTTCCCCTAAGGACTGTTCAGCCACAAACCGTAGAATCCGGGGTTAGAGCAAACGCCCCGGAGTACCTATATATTCTTGGACAGCGTAGCCTCTCGATGGAAGCTTAGGCTAGTCAATCAGGGCTTGCTAATGCAAGCCCCTAGCTTTAGCTATGGGGTGATTGACAAGCGGGTATCCATCTGCCTGTCACCTTGCAACGCTTTTTGCAGCATGCGACGCCTATCCCCAGAATGGGTAGCTTCGATCCAAATCCATAGCGCTTTTTCTCTATCTGGTCGACAGCTTCCTTTGCGAGCGCCAGAAGATCCTCGTCTTCGGCGGCTGAATTGAATTCCATGATCACGCAGACTCCCCGCAGATCCATGTCTACATCGTATCTTCCATCCCCGCTCTCCCTGTTTGAGAGAAGGGAATCATACCTCAGATCCGTCTCCCCTCCCTTTAGCACCCCGAAAACCACGTTGTGGTAGAAAGCCTCGTCGATTCTGCGTTTTCCATCCTTGCACTCGTGGGTCGGGACATTGTGGAACGACAGCTCGTCAAGCGTGGTCAGGAGGTAGGGCTCAAGCTCCCGAGATACCTTGCCCGGCTCCAGGATGCTTGTCGTACTCGTCTATGAGCACGTAGGAGGCCTTTCCGGTCACAGCGAACGCCGTCTTCATAAGGTTGAGAATGGCGTCTGTGGTTGACTTCTCAGGGTTGTTGAGGTATAGTTCATGCAATTTCCTCAGATATGCGGGGCATCTTGGATCGGCTGCGTAGCGGTCGCAATACGCATTCGCCATGCTCTGTATCTGCATTGGATATTCCCTCGCGTTGAGTCCCTTGAAGTCGAACAGGAAGGCAGGACTGCCGTGGGCCTTTTCCCATACCGGACTCTGGCGTATCGCCAAATTTTCAAACAGCGGGCGGCAGTCCTCGCCATCGGTCAAAAAGCAGTAGAGCATCATCATGTTCATGCTTTTGCCCAGGCGCCTTGGACGCGCTATTATCTGAACATCTTGGGTGTTCCTCAGGAAATGCTCAATGAAAAGGCTCTTATCCACAAAAAGCCTGCTGTCTCTGATAATTTTAGGGAAGTTTGATGTTGTCAAGTCAATCTTGCTCAAATCCCCAATGTGCACTGCATCACGTCCTTTTGCTGCAGTCGAATCGTTGCAATCAAATTATTGTTGGAGGAATCACGCACGGAAAAGGATCATGCGCTGTCTGGATGATAAAGTTTATTCATCATCAATATTTACTAATATACCACAATTGGATGCGCCTTTCAATATACGCATTAAGTCGGAATATTAATTTGAGCCATATCTTCGACTCTCTTAAAGAATGAGTTGCAGCCATCGTGGAATATCTGGCGGTCAGGCTTGTTTGGCATAGGCGATCGGCTCCTTATAAAGTCAATTATCTTCTAACTTGAATCCCGGAATGCTTTCAATCAAATCCTTGCGCAATGTCTGAGCCAAATCTTCATCAATTCGCTATCCGGGTTTTCCCTTGTCCAAAGTAGCTTGCTGGGTGATATATGGCTCATATGTTTCCAATACTTGCTCCATCGCGGCCTTGTCTCCGGAAAGCTCTTTCCGGATTGTTTCCACAGGGATGTCAGTTGTGAAGCCTCGAGGTTTTCCGATTTTCTTTTCACTCATCGCGCACCTTCTGAATTCTCTTTCGCCTGCACAAACGAATGGCTGAATATATAGAACTCCTCTTGGCTGGGCATCCACTTCTTTTCCAGCGGCGCTTGGCTGTCGTCAAAACGCTTGGCTGCTTCTTCGTCAATCTGCATGACTGGACTGTCATAGTAGATCCATTTGCGTCCGTCGAAGATGCCCGGCTTCAACTCTTTCACCAGCATCGCTACAGGAAATTGTCCGGTCTCAAGGCATATATTGTGCTTTTGGCAACTCACAAAGCCCAAGCCCACATAATTATCAGGGTCGCCGAAAATGACAATGGCGTCATAGTCAAGGTTGACAGCTTGCTTGAAGGAATGCTGCATAAGCTTTTTCCCGTATCCTACCCGTTGATGTTCCGGCAAAATACAGACCGGGCCGAAGGTCAGGATTTGCTTTTCCTTGCCGCTTTCATCAACCAACATTGCCTTTGTGTACATGATATTGCCAATCAGCTTGTCATCGACTTCCATCACGAATTCCAGTTCGGGAAGAAAATCCTCGTGGGAGCGCATCACATGAACCAGATAATGCTCATTGCAGCCAGGAACATGCTGATTGTAGAACGCTCGCCTTGTGATTTCTTCGACTATGCTGAAATCCTCTTCGACTTCGTTGCGGATTGTTATTTTAGGCATATTGTCAGTCCTTTCGATTACTTTTAGAGGCTCTCCGCCCAGGCGGTCAAATCCACTTTCGTCTGCCGGCCATTCAAGGCTTTGCCTCCCATGATGACGGCTGCCGAGGGACGCTGCCCATCAGGCCTTCCGCAGTCTTGCTGAAGACGCTGCCGCCGGAAGGGAGAACAGCGCAATGGCCTCGCCCGCGAAGTCATAGCTTTCAAGGAACGTGTTGATGATGGTCGGGGTGATGCGCCGCCATATCGGCAAGCTCAGGACGAAAGGCTTTGTCGTTCATCTTAATCGCGCTGAGGGCGTTCTTGTCCGTAAAATCCAAGTCCGCTTTGTGCATGGCGCTTCCGGCTTGACTTCATACATGTTGGCGTCTGAGGCTTCCGCCAGTGTTTTTGCGGCTTGCCGTCAGTTTTTGCATGGCGATTTTCCTCGTATAAAAAGATTTACGTTTGCGGAGATCACCGTGCTTTCGAAGCTCTCCGTTGCCGTTCCGTGCCTTTAAACAGGCGGATGAGAATTTGCGCGATGAGCGACAGATACAGCCCCGGCAGATCCAAAAGCCTGTGAATCATGGCGGACGCCCTCCTTATCTCAGATTTTGGGACGCAAAAAGCCGCCCAGAGCGCGCTGCTCTAAGCGGCTTGGTTGTCTATTCGCTCAGGTTTGAGCGCAGACCCAATATTATAGGATAATCTTACCACATTTCCGCGCCCTTGTCATCGCCGAGATTGCGCCATTTCTGTGTCATAGACTGCGCCGCGATTTTTGCGGATGAAAGCAAGGATCGCTACTCGAATAGCAACAGTTGCGATTTTTTAAATAATAGTTGCTATTCGTAGCATTACAGTTGCTATTTCGCTGACATCTTCATTATTTTTGCAATATACTAATGAACATGAGGTACCCTTATGCAAGCAGTTGAACTATTGGCGTTGGTAGAGAGCGTGCAAAAACTAAAGTGTGAAACGCAGACAGTGGAGGTTAAGGCGGCTCATCTGGGCTGCCCGACAAAGTTATATCCCACGCTGTCCGACTTTTCCAACCAAGACGACGGCGGCGTCTTCCTTTTCGGAGTTGATGAAGCTTCAGGCTTTCAGGTCGTTGGCGTATACGATGCGCAGGATTTGCAAAAGAAGGTTGTTGAACAGTGCAAGCAGATGGAGCCGGCTATAAGGCCGTTGTTTACTTTCTGCGAAATCAACGGAATGATTGTTGCCGCCGCCGAGATTCCGGCTGTCGATATTTCAGAACGCCCGGTTTATTATCGCGGTGTTGGCAGGGTAAAGGGTTCCTTTGTACGAGTTGGTGATGCGGACGAAGCAATGAGCGAATACGAGATCTACAGCTATGACGCTTTCCGCAAGAGGACGCAGGATGAAAAACGCCAAATTGTCGCTTTTCGACGGGGGTCGTTTGGAGCAATATTTCATGTCCGTGAAAAAAGAGCGAAAGAATCTGACTGAAAGTGTTTCAGACGATGAAATTATGGAACTGATGGGGATCGCCTCTGATAATGTACCTACCGTTGCCGGTGTAATGATTTTTTCTAAGTATCCGCAAGGATATTTCCCGCAGCTCTCAATCACCGCTGCATCCTTGCCTGGCACGGAGATGGGCGAAACCGGTGCTGACGGTTCATTGACAATGAGCGTGTTACCGGGGCAATTCCGGATATGCTCGAACAGGCTGTGGATTTTGTCCGCAAGAACAGCCGCAACAAAACTATTGTGGACGATGACGGCAAGCGCCGCGATAAGACGGAATATCCGATCAAGGCTGTGCGAGAAGCCGCCCTAATGGGTTGGTTCACTGCGACTATAGCGTCCACACGCAGAACGTACCGATTCGGATTGAGATGTATCGTGATCGTCTTGAAATCATCAGCCCAGGTGGTCTGTATGGAAAAATAACCATAGATTCTCTTGGCAAGGTACACCCTGACACCCGCAACATTGCGCTTGCGAACATTCTTGAGCGTATGCTTGTAACAGAAAATCGTTATCCCGGTATTCCGACGATTCGCTCAGAATGTCGCAAGGCCGGACTCTGCGCCGATTTTCGGTGTACACTGCGGCGAGTTTAAGGTCGCCTTTCGCAACAACATCTATTAGATGAGCCAAAGAAAAGCAAAGTCTATATGCAAAATGACCTCTTAGTTTTCTGCGCCATTCCCAGAACCAGAGCGGAAATCATTGAGTTTACCCGCTTTACTCGTTTTCATACGATGAACAATATCGTTCAGCCTTTGGTTGAAGCCGGTATTTTGAAAATGAGCCTGCCGGATAAGCCTAAAAGCCCAAAGCAGACCTATGTGAAAGTGTAACCGGGATATCGTGAAGAGGGGAACAGCCTATGCCTTATATTGCTGTCTATCTGGCGGCGATTAGCCTAATCGCCGCCATTCTCGCCTTTCACGATAAGAGAGAAGCCAAGCGAGGTTGCCACTATGTTTGCGAATCAAGACTGGAGGGAGCTTGCTATGACCCGGCAAGAACTCATCGACTATTGCTTGACTTTCCCTGCGGCCTATGAGGAGCAGCTCCTTGTTGACTTTGCCAAATCCCCAGATTCGTGGACGGTCATGCGGCATGGCGGCAACAAAAGTCGTTTGCACTAATTTACGAGCGCGGAGGCAAGCTCTGTGCCAACCTTAAATGTGACCCGCTGGAAGCGGATTTTCTGCGGTAGGCGTTCGAGGGCGTGAACCCCGGCTATCACATGAACAAGAACATCGGAACACAGTGGTCACCTGCGGCGATGTGCAGAGGATGAACTGAAACGGCAAATTGGGTTGAGCCATGATTTGGTAAAGCCGATGATTCGGCTCAAACAAATGGAGAAATCTTGGTATGGACAAATTAACATCCATGACGAACAATGCCACAAAGCTGGAGTTGCAACTTGCCGATGTAGGCATAGCCACATTATGAGAACTTGCCCTCAGGGTGGGAGTTGGCACGGTTTGGGGATATAGGAGCTACAAATATTGGACCTTTGTTCTTGAATTCTCCGATTCCTCCGAAAATCTCTGCTATACCGCTTTTCATCAAATGTTCCTTTTTTGGAGCATGATTATCCATTGAGTGGTGTCAAATGCCGATATCGGCATTTCGCGCTCGCTGTATAATCATGCTCCAAAAAAGGTAATTGAAAAGCAGTATAATATGCCAGCGATGGCGGCGGTCAGCTCAACAGTCCAGATGTTGACTTGCAGTATGAGGAACAGGCCGGGCAGCAACGCGATAAACGCCGCCATAAATCGAAGAAGAGCAGGCAATTTGTCCGCAAGTCATATCAAGCTCCATAATGATCTAATCCTCGGTTTTTTAATATTACTTGTAATTGCCTCTGTCGGGATACGCTTCTTTCAAGGCTCTGAGATTCAGATAATCCTCAACATTATAATCACGTTTAAAGACTTTGCTTTCATTAAGCCCCCAATCGACAATCGCTTGCATCGCTTTCAAATTTTCCGCCCTAAAGTCGAAATTCAAACCGGAAGTATTATAGGCAAGTTTTACTTCGTCCACGGGTATGACCGGGTCCAACCTATGTACTTCCTCGGCGGTTCCGTCAAGATCCGCCTCGAACAAATCTAGTATTTCGGCGTAAGCCAACAGGTAGGCGGCCATTTCTTTTGTGTGTTCATTTATAAACTTATCAGTGGAAACAACGATAGACACAGTGGGGGAATCGAGAATGCTCAAGTCGGCAATGGCATGCGCCTCCTCCACGCCGGCATCTTTCAGTAATTGCAACGTTTTCGTCGTACCCCAGGCGGCCGAGACGGAGTTGTTTGACAAAAGGGCAATATCACTTGCGCCGCCTTCACTGGGCACGAGTTCAATATCGCTCTGCTTCAGACCGCTCTTTTTTATCGCCTCAAACCAGCAAAACTCACCGACCGTCCCTATGCCTACAAGCGCTTTTTTTCCATTAAGATCGGCTATAGAGTCGATATCTTTGCTGTTTGCGACCAATACCGTTGAATCGGGGGCAATAACTCCATTCGAAGCAACGATGCGAAGAACAGATTCCTCGGAAGATGCCACGCGGTTCAAAAAAGCGAAATCAGCAGCTGAGCCTATGTCCAATTGATCAAGCTGCAATGCGTCAAGAGAGTTGATTCCTGCGGCGAAGACAGTGATTTCAACGTCTAAACCGTGCTTTGCGTAAATCCCTTTTTGAATGCCCAGTAAGTTTACATAGGCGGTCAAGTTGTTACTGTAACTGACCGCACGAACTTTAAAAAGCGAGCCGTTGGCTTGCAGGCCGCCGCTTCCTGCAGAGTCGGTTTCCTTTGCAGCGTTGGCGCCACAGCCCGGAGCAGCTGTTAGCGCAATTAGCAGCGCTAACCATAGAGAAAAACTTTTTTTGATATATGGGCCCATTTTATAACCCTCCTACCGCGCTTTCATGCGCGCCGACTTATTTCGAGTCGCGCTCTCCTATTTTCTCATAGGCAAAATTATGCGGATAATCATCCTTCATCTTGAATCGCACTGAAAATGGGCAACGTTTCATCCTCGATCTGATAGATTTCATGCGCGAAACCGCGCCCCGGAGTGGCGTCAAAGATTTCTTTGTATGTAAACCCGTTTTTGCGTAATAAGTTGGCGTGTCTCAGTTGTACGTCCCAATGCCAGTCCACGGTGGGCGAGCGGTGTCCTTCCAAGGGGGAGCCGATGCCGGGCACCCAGCTGGATGCGATTGTGATCACACCGATGGATGCAAGGTACTCAAGGCCTTCAAACAATACGTCCTTGGGTTGCAGGCCCGCGACAAAGCAACTTCTAACCTTGCCTCTGCCAAACACTTTGACGGCGTGTTCAAGCGCTTTGATCCAGTTGTCATATCCGCCGCACATACGCACCTTGCCGGGGCAGACGATATCAAAATATTCCTTGCGCCAGACCTCGGTGTTTAAACCGATTGAGCTGAAACCTGCCTCCTTGTAGCGATCTATCACTGATAAATCCATCGGGGCGCCGATGCAGGCTTGCCCGTTGAAATCCTCAACGCCGAGAGCCAGCTGGATGCTCTCCGCGACATCAAGGTAATATTCCACTTCCCGGCGTTCCGGGATAAATCCGCCTGTGATGGTCAAATGGCTGTAACCCTCGTCATAGGCGGCCTTTGCGGTTTCGGAGATTTGAGCGGACGTTTTCCAAGGCGGCCGGGTTTCGGGAGCATCCAAGCCTTTTGTCCCGTTCATTACGCAGAAAAGGCAGGTTTCATCATTGTCTTTCACCGCGCACTCGGTACTGTAGCCGAAAATTACGCTTTTATCAGGACTAAGGCCGGAGAGCGACGAACCTACGACTCGCATGGGTGTTCCGTCGCTGGTCATTTTTGAATAAAACTTTGGAGAGGGCAAAAAAGAGATATTTGATAAAAGCTGGCCATTGCGCGTGACCACGAAGTCTTTGTCCGAGGCTTTTTCTATTTTGTATGGGGAGTCTCGGTCAACCACTACGCCAACATCGAAGCCGTGCTCCAGGACTATTGATGATGGCACGCTGTACTGTTTTGTTGTGACGAGCTGCTTATCCCATGTGCAGTAATCAAACTTTTTAAGCATGGGGTCCTCTTCAAGCACGGAATCAAAGATTCCGTGCTCGTAGTTCACACCTTCCACGCTCAGCGCCAGTTTGAGCTTTAATTCATCATATAATTTTTCTTTTAGGGTTGCCATGATAACCTCCCGTTTGCAGGCTTTCTATACCGCAATCGCGTATTTTTCCGCATCCCAAGGCAGGAAATCTCCATCGGAGTCATAGAGATAATCGAAGATGGTTTCCTCGGCGTTATTGGAGATATAGAAGTCCAGATGGCTGATGCTGTTTTTCTTGTACAGAATATACGTCTTTTGCACCAAGTCGTGATACCATTCCACCGTCGGCTGGCGATGGCCTTCCAGCGCGGATCCGGGATTGGGGCACCAATACGAGGGTACTGCCACAACCCCCAAATCCGTCAGGTATTCAAATCCTTCCAAAGTTCTTGCTTTCGGCTCGATGCCGGTTACAAAGGTTGACCGCACCCGGCCGCGCCCGAATACCTCAATTTCCCGCCTCAGCGTGCGGAGCCAGTTCTCGCGGCCGCCGCAAATCTGATCCTTGCCGGGGACAATGGTCTTAAAAATATGTTCATCCCAAATCTCCATGTTGGTGGCAATGCTCCTGTAGCCGGCTTCCTTGTATTTATCGATCACCGTCAGATCAAGAGGCGCGCCTATGCAGGCGGAACCGCCGAAATCCTCCAGTCCGGTGATATCCCGAACCGCCTCGGCTACATCTATATAGAAGTCTACCTCGCGTCGTTCGGGGATGAAGCCGCCGGTGATGGTAAAGCTGAAGTATCCCTCGTCATAAGCGGCCTTGATTGTTTCCGCTATCTGCCGCGGCGTTTTCCAAGCGATACCCTCCAAATCCGCGTAGGATCTCTTTGTGGCGTTGATATTGCAAAACAGGCAGTCCAGACCTTTTTCATTCAAGGCGCACTCGTTGCTGTACGCGATGGATACATGCGTCGAACCGGCTGCCTGGGCGACCGTCGACATGGGTGTGCCGTCCGAGGCTTTTTTGTTGTAATAGGCAGGTTTTCTTCCAAAAAACACTTCAAATAGACGCCCCTGCTTATTGTTCAGATAGTACTTGCCGCACTCTTTGGTAATGCTGTACTGCGAATCAGGATCATAAACCACCGGAAACCGGAATCCGCCTTCATTTTTAAAGCGATCCGGCAGTTTAGTTTCCGTATATGTGGTATGATTCATATTAAAGCAAGAATGCACCTGCTCTAAATATGTGTCCTTAAAATCCAGTTCCCGCAGCAGATCAGAGTCTATTTGCACGCCGTGCAGGTTCAGTTGTTCACTTAGCTTGATGTTGTTGTAGATTTCGTCTTGGGACAATGCTTTTTTCATAGCGCGCTCCTTTTTTATAATTATTTGCTTTCCCTTACCCCAAACCGCTTCAGCGCCGTTCGGCCGAAGAGCCGCAGGAGCCGATCCGCCAAAAAACCCGACAGACCGAGGATGAAGATCCCTGTAAATATCCAGTCCGTCCTGTAATAGAGCCTGGACGTATAGATTAAATATCCGATGCCTTTTTGCGCCGCGAGCATCTCCGCGCCCACAATGGAAACAATCGAACCGCCGAGTCCCAAGCGTATACCCGTAAAGATCTGGGGCACGGACGCGGGGATCGTAACCGTGCAGAAAATCTGAAAAGGGGACGCGCCCTGTGATTGCGCCACCTGGATGGTAATAGGGCTAATGCTCATAACACCCGCTATGGTGTTGATAGAAACCGGAAAAATTGCAGCGTATGTAATCAAGGCTACCTTTGAAGACTCACCGATTCCAAACCACATCAAGAACAATGTGATAAAGCCGATAGCGGGTACAAATCTGAAGAAATTTACAAACGGCTCAAATATTAGCCTGAACGTGCGAAACTGACCGACTGCCAGCCCAATCGGCACGGCTATGGCGATACCAAGCAGCCATCCTCGCAGCACGCGCAGAAAACTGATGCCCAGATAATCCAACAGCAAACCGTTTTGCACAATCTCAATTCCGCCTTTGATCGCGGCGATAGGGCCAGGCAAGAACTGCGCGTTGGTTGTAAGCGATCCCAGCTGCCAGATCAAAAGCAAAAGACCCCAGGTAATAAAGCCATTTGCAAGCAGAAACTCCCATCCGTTTTTGAGAAGGCTCTTTATTTTTTTTACTGTGCAATTCATCTCCGATTCCGATTGGGTTTCATGAGCCGCAAAAATATACCGTCGCCGAGAATCCGTCATATTACATATTCCTCCGCAAACAAATCTTGAATATCCTGTATAATCGTTTTAAAACTCGGCAATGTCAGATCACGGGGATGAGGCTGCGGCAAATCAATCGTCCGAATTATTTTCGCGTCCGGGGCGCGAGAGAAAACGCTTATTTTCTCCCCTAGATATACCGCTTCCTGGATATCGTGCGTAACAAAAAGAATTGTTTTACCCGTATCTCGCCAGAGTTGGATCAACTCGTTCTGCATTATACGTCGGGTCTGCGAGTCTAATGCCCCGAAGGGCTCATCCATTATCAAAATATGCGAATTGTTGGCGATGCTCCGCGCTATCTGCACTCTCTGCTTCATCCCTCCAGAGAGCTCATGGGGGTATTTTTTCTCATGAGAGTCAAGCTGTACGAGATGGATGCAACGCCGAACCACCTCGCTGCGCTCTGGCTTTGGGCTTTTACGGATGCGCAGTCCGTATTCGATATTGTCCCACACATTCAACCATGAGAAAATTGCGGAATCAGCGTTTTGAAAAACGACGCCCCGATCTACCCCCGGCTTATAAATCTCATTGCCGCCGATCTGTACGCTTCCCTGCGTTTTTTCTACAAAACCCGCGATAATGTTGAGTATCGTAGATTTACCGCAGCCGCTCCAGCCGAGGAATACGTGGAATTCACCGTCCTTTATGTCCAAATTGATGTCATTTAGGACATAAACGGGTTCCTTTTCCATATTTAACGAAGAATAGCTTTTGTACAGGTGATCGATATGAATGTCACCGCTTTCAGACATAAGTCTCCCTCCTTGAAAAGTTTGATTTATATTTTGCTGTTCTTGCGCAAGAGCCGCACCGGAGGCAGGCAGCGTTTCGCAGTTGATTCCGTAGAGGCCGTGCATGAGGAAACGCGCCGGAGCCATCAAAGATCTCGTCAAAGTGCGGCTGTATTTACGCGGTATATGATAAATCTGCAGCTGGATATCCAAGTGTCAGTCAAGCGTCGGTGCGCGATGGAATTCAAGCGGAGATCCGTATGAGGTGGCCTGCGGAGAGGGTGTCGTCACAACACCTATGGATGCAAGGTATTCAAATGCCTTCCATAAGACGCTCCTTAGGTTGCAGGCCAATGACATAATTTGCGCGAACCTTTCCATTGCCGAAAACTTGTACGGCGTATTCCGTTGCTTTTATCCAGTTTTCGTATCCGCCGCAGAACGTTGCCTTCGCCGGGCAGATGGCATCAAACTGCTCCTTTGCCCAAACTTCAGCATTTAAACCGATTGTACGCAAGCCGGCTTCCTTATACTTGTCGATGATGGACAAATCCGACGGCGCGCCTATACACGCCGAGTCGTTGAAGTCTCGCACGCCTAAATGTTCCTGCAGCGCTTCGGCCACATCCAGATAGTAGTCCGCTTCGCGGCGTTCGGGGATAAAGACTCACGTTATGGTTAAGTGGATGAACCTCTCCCCGCAAACGGCGGCGGTTTCTCCGATTTGCCTTGAACTGAGCTACGGGGGAGACTCCAGTTCAAACTCTTTTCTGCGTGGGCGATTGAAACTGAATAACAGGCAGGCGCCGCCTTTTTCCTGTGCCGCGCATTCTTCGTTGCAACAGAAAGCGAGACTCTTACTCTTATTTCACAATGCAGAAATCATCCTTAGCGACTTCACTCTCGGATACGTCGCTCATGCCGGTTAAGGCCTTTCGATCAACCGATATGCCGTCAACCTCCGCAATCCTTCCGCCGCCGGGAGCAGCGCATTTCACCCGGAATGCTGAAACGTCAACGGGAGCAATAGACGTTTCAGCGGGTCTTTCAAGCTGCGGAACCCACTCGTAGGGTGCGCGGTAGGCGCGATACACCATGTTCGAGCGGAAACCGCCAAAGAATTCATGATAGTAGGGGTTGATATACTCCCAAACAATATCGTGTTCGGGGCTTACTTCCAGTAAGCGCCCGTCCGCGCCTTCGGTAATCAATGTATTTCCATTTGGCAACCGCTGCGCTGACGAAATAAACGAGGAGTAGAACTTGCTCGCGTCCAAAAAGGAGTGCCCCGCTTCCGAGTGGGTATACTGCCATGTGACATTGAGCGTAATCGGGTCAAACTGCAGAATCCGCGAGTGGTCACGGATAACATTGTTGCGTCCGTCTTTGGAGGATGCATTCGGCAGGCCGTAACCGCCGGCCCCGCCGTTGTCGAATACAAGAAAATCGCCTTCGCCAGGCAGTCCCTGCGGTATCAAATGAAAATGGTGCTGTCCGATAATCCAGCCGATCTTGCCTTCCTCGCTTTCGCTGAAATCGGGGCCAAGCCGCCAGACGACGCGCCCGGTCTGTTTGCTGACAATAAAAAGAATGTTGGCGTTGCGGCTGTCAAGAATTAAGTTGTCCGGGTGAAACCGCTCGTCGCCGTCGTCGTATCGTTTGTTCGGACCCAATGCCGACATACTATTGATGTGCAGCCAATCTCCGCCGGCAGGGCCGGTGATGTTCGGGTTTTGGCGAAGAACGCGCTTCGCGTCGTCATTGAACCCGAATTCGTAAAAATGATCACTCGCACGCCAAGACCACAGGATATTACCCTGTTCATCCGATTCGACGACTTTGTCGTCCAGCAACTCGACATCGCTTATGTCTTTATTGATTACATTTTCATGGGTAAGCAGCAAGGTTTTTCCCGAGACTAGAGGTTCCTGCCCCGGCGCGAAATAGCCGACGGGGGAACCCTCTCTCTGGAAATCGTGATGCTGACGTGCGACCCATTCTCCGTCAATTTGTTCTGTATTGACGAACTTCCAAACAACATTCCCATCGAAGTCCACCTGAATCAAATCTCTTTGATCCTGATAAGACTTCTTCCCGGTATGCGCGCCGCTGCTTCCGATAACGTACCCTCCCGGTATAATCTTGTTGGGAAAGCCGCTTAGCCCTGCCCAAAGGTTGACCTCGCGCCCATTCATATCAATCAGAAGGGCTCCCTTTACAGATGGGAAAATCGTATACCCGTTCCATGCCTTGTCATTGTCATAAATGGTTGTTCCGGTAGGATAAACACTTGGATGACCCATAATCATATGCCCCTCTCATAAAAAAACCGAAGATAAATACTAGATTGATTTATCAATCTAATACTTTGTCTCCGGTTTTCCAGTCAACAATTATTATTTTTCTCTCCCCAAGCTTGCGGAAGACGCTGGAGCAGGGGCCGCCAGACCTCAAGCCCGACTCGCCTGCGGCTTCGGCGGGCTTGGGGCCTGGTGGAGGCGAGGTCGCCGTGCAGCGACTTTCGCGATTTTGAGAAGCTCAGCAACGGGCTTCTGCGCCGCTTTGCGGAAAGAGTGAGAAGCGTGGACGGCATGCCCGCTAAGCTTTACGCCAAGGCGGCGGACTGGAACAGCAATCTCCTGAGGAAAATATTGGGCTATAGGACGCCTGCGGAAATGTTCGAGATTATGAGTACCAGCCGCTAAAAGCATAGCATAGTAATATTATATATTTACTATGCTTTTAGTATATCAATAAATTCCTGCTTTGCAACACCTATTTACGCAATCGATTGCTATAACTGCGTGGGTTCATTGTAAAATGAAATGCAACGGATACATCCATTGAAAATCCATAGGGAGACGTATACTGATTTTCATAGAAAACTGCCTTTTTTGGAGCTTGATTATACAGCGAGTGCAAAATGCCGAGTTCGGCATTTCGCACCACTCAATGGATAATCAAGCTCCAAAAAAGGACCATTGAATGAAAATCAGTATAGCATCATAGTGGCGCGTCTTTAAAAGTTAGGAAGCTTAAAATCTTTCGGATGGGTTTATCTGCCGTATGCCCTCAATTGCTTTAGAAATCCCAAATCGTATGCGAAACTCCTAAAAAAGTCCACAAGGCCGCCATAATAACACGGATCAATATTGAACTCTCTTGTAATTGAAGTCAATCATCTGGGATCCTAAACTGCAACGGCGGCTATTTCAGGCTGGATAAGGATGCCAGGGAGTTCTAACTCCTGTCCAAGTCTGCGAACTGGTTCCAGGAAGGGGAAATCGATGGCAGAGCGTTGCTGCGTAAAAGCTTAGTGGCAAAGCCCGCTCTATTTTGGAGATGTCTTCACCCAGAGCAGTCTTCCTGTCCATGAAGCCGTTCGTCCCATGAACAGCCCCAAACACAGAATTTTCAAAATCAAGCCGAATTGTTGTAGAATACTCTATTTCACTTTTTATAGATGGTTGCCAAAAGGAAACTCAGATAGGATCTGCCATGAAAAGCAGCGTCGGCTTCGCTATATTCAAAGCGCCCGTCATAGAATGGGTCTTTAAACTTTAGTGGGGACTGCACTGCATCCATTGACGCAATCGCTGATTTTACAAGGTTCTTACTTGTGCATTCTCGCTATTTACCCATCTATGTTAAAAGACCCTAGAATGCAGGGCATGCCGTACTCTCGCATTGAGGCCCGCCTCCCTGCTTTCGCTGTATCGGCCTTTAGTGGTGCGCTGACTGGCATCCGATTTTTAAATGGGTCTTGGAAGAGGAGAAGCTTGCGTTTATAATAGAACTTGTAAACGTCATTAGGAGTCCTTGTGAATGGATGAAAAAAGCGTCTTGTATATGCTAAGCGCTATTTCAGAACTGCAAAGGCGTCCCATGAAGGATTGAAATGAGGAAAGGGGGAATAAGCGTGAAAGTTTTAAAGGCTCTTGATATAGCGAAAATGATTGATCATTCCCTGCTAAATCCAACGCTGACCAAGGATGAGGTTATAGCAGGATGCTTGACCGCATCAAAATACAATGTCGCTTCGGTATGCGTCAAGCCCTGCGATGCGGCTTTAGCCAAGACGGCTCTTGAGGGATCTGAAGTTTTGACATCCACTGTAATTGGCTTTCCTCATGGAGGCCACCTTATAGAGGTGAAGGTTTTTGAAGCGGAAGCGGCTCTTAGAGACGGCTGCGCAGAGCTTGACATGGTTCTTAACATAGGCCGGCTTCTTGCAAGGGATTTCAGCTATGTCAAAGAGGATATAAGGCGCGTCTGCGAGGTTGCGCATGGCGGAGGCTCAATTGTCAAGGTGATATTTGAAAATGCTTATTTGACTGACGAATTCATCATCGCCGCTTGCAAGCTGTCCGCTGAAGCCGGGGCGGACTTCGTGAAAACATCTACCGGCTACGCGAAAACAGGCGCCACTCTGCATGATTTGCGTATCATGCGCGCGAACATTCCTGATCATATGCTAGTAAAGGCTGCTGGCGGTGTGAGAACCCTGGATGCAGCTTTAAAGGTGCGAGCGGCGGGAGCGGCCCGCTTTGGCGCAACTGCGACAGTTGCCATCATGGAGGAGGCTTTTTTGCGTGAAAAGGCTGGAACCCTGGCAGCTCCAGACGACAGCGGAGGAGAGCTTTAAGAATTTGAATATCAAGATTTGCGGGGAGGCTCTTTGATGCTCTACGAAGACAATGGCAGGCTTATATACCGCTATGACTCGGAAACGGTTGCAATCGAGCCTTGGGGGAAAGACGGGCTCCGCGTCAGAGCGGCGAAATCTTCACCCATGCCGGATGAAAATTGGGCGCTTCTAAAGCCGGAAAGAATCTGCCGAGCCAAGATAGCTTTTATTGATGGAATATCAACTATTCAAAACGGCAAGATAACGGCCCTTGTCAATGAAGACGGAAGAATCGCGTTTCTAAACGAAAAAGGCGAGACGCTTCTTGAAGAGTACGCGCGCAATAGAAAAAAGTACGCTTATGCGCCCGGCGTAGTCCAATCGCAGGATTTTGCCTCAGCTCTCAACATTGAGGCGAGGCAGTTCAAGCCCATCCTAGGCGGCGGGCATTCTCTCGTTGCAAGGTTCGAATCTGATCCGAACGAACGCATCTACGGCATGGGCCAGTATCAGCAGCCTTTTCTCAACCTCAAGGGCTGCGAGCTGGAACTTGCCCAGCGAAACAGCCAAGCAAGCGTACCCTTTGCGTATTCCAGCCGAGGGTACGGGTTTCTATGGAATAATCCTGCGATTGGACGAGTGGCGTTTGCAAGGAATATGACGATATGGGCCTCTGAATCAGCAGCTGCGATGGACTATTGGATTACTGCGGGAGATTCGCCTTCAGAGATTCTTGGAAACTATGCCTTGGCTGCTGGCTCAGCGCCTATGATGCCGGATTGGGCTATGGGTTTCTGGCAGTGCAAGCTGAGGTATCAGACGCAAGATGAGCTCTTGGATGTAGCGCGGGAATACAAGCGGCGCGGAGTGCCTCTAAGCGTTATCGTCATTGACTTCTTTCATTGGACGCGCCAGGGGGAGTGGAAATTCGATCCGATTTATTGGCCGGATCCCAAAGCCATGGCGGATGAGTTGCGAGCCATGGGAGTGGAGCTTATGGTCTCCGTTTGGCCTACGGTTGATCATAAAAGTGAAAACTACAGGGAGATGGAGGAAAAAGGATATCTGGTGCAAGTAGACAGAGGACAGCGTATAGCCATGACTTTTCACGGAAATACAATCCATTTTGATCCTACTAACCCTGAAGCCAGGGCATATGTCTGGAGCAAGCTCAAGAGCAATTACTGCAAATGCGGCATAAAGGCGTTCTGGCTTGATGAAGCGGAGCCGGAATATGAATTCTATGATTTTGACGCCTATAGGTATTACTTGGGGCCAAATCTGAAGATTGGAAACATATATCCGCTGATGTACGCAAAAATGGTTAGCGACGGCATGAAGCAGGAAGGGCGCGCAGAAACGCTGAGCCTTGTGCGGTGCGCATGGGCGGGAAGCCAGCGCTATGGAGCGCTTGTTTGGAGCGGGGATGTTGATTCCAGCTTCAGAAGCCTCAGAAATCAACTGGCGGCTGGACTTAACATGGGACTTTCGGGCATCGCCTGGTGGACGACTGATATCGGGGGATTTCATGGTGGCAATCCGGACGATCCTCAGTTTCGCGAATGCTTCGTACGCTGGTTCCAATTTGGGGCCTTTTCTCCGGTAATGCGTCTTCACGGCGATCGGGAGCCGCACTCAGCGCCCTTGGGGAGTTCCGGCGGAGGATTGTGCGGTTCAGGCGCAGCCAACGAAATATGGAGCTATGGCGAAGAAGTATATGAAATATGCGTCAAGTTCATTAATATACGGGTGAAGCTCCAGCCTTACATCAAGGAGATTATGCGGCAAGCCAGTAAAAGCGGGGCGCCGGCGATGAGAACGCTTTTCTTTGAATTTCCGCAGGATGAGAGGTGCTGGGAGGTTGAGGATCAATACATGTTCGGTCCAGATATCCTTGTCGCTCCAGTGTTGCATGAAAAAATCGCCAGCAGGGGCGTTTACCTGCCAACAGGAAGCGATTGGCTGGATGCGTGGACGGGAGAGGAGCATCCGGGCGGAGTGGTGGCGGTAAAGGAAACCCCGATAAGCAGGATTCCGCTTCTTATCCGAAAAGGTTCGAATGTGTCCCTTGTTTAGAGAATGGTGCAGTGGAAATCGCAGTTGCCCTGGTTGAAGAAGTTGCGGTTATGTTTCTTTTGATCGCGGTCGAAACGCTGCGCAGGCGCCTTTTGATTTTTAAGCCTGATATATTGAGTTGCATATGAAACCGCCTGTTTTTGAGAATGTCGCAGCGAGTGTGATTGATATCGGAATTTCACACTCGCTTGCAACAGTCAAGCTCCAATTAGGCGCATTCGAATGGCACATCGGCTTAGCATATTAATCATCTGCATAAGCAAGCTCTAAAATCGGTAGAAATAGATGCTCATTGGCACGCATTACTTCTCCTTGGCCAAGGCGGCGTTGTTTAGGACTTTGAATGACACCCTTTGGCAGTTGACGCCAGTCGAGCGAACGACTATTCCCTCTTTGTCCTTGCCGCCATTCGGGTACTTGCCTTGAGCCTTAAAGAGAAGCTCTTCCTGGGAATATCCAAATGCAGGGCCCTCTTCTTCGATGGGAACCATCTTAAGCTGCATGCTGGAGCAAAACTCCTTAAGCTCATCCAAGTTGTAATAGCGCTCGGCGCTGATGTCTCTAACATCATAGACATAGTAGTCTACGCCGTCGATGCGCAGGGGATTCGCTTGAATTCCCGAGCCGCAGATTTCTCCCTGTATGCTGAGGTTCTTGCCAAGCTTTTTAAGTTTGGCCTCGATGCCGTACTTCTCGTCGGGAAGCCAATACAGGCTCGCCTCTTCCTCTTTTCCGATTTCATGGTTTCTTGAGCTGACTCCGAATCTTCCGTCTATAAAAAAATTATAGCAGGCTGAGCCGTCAATCTTTGTGGTTATGTAGTAGGGAAGCCCCGCAATCAGCTGCAGCCTGTCAGGCTCTGATTGAATTCTCACTTCATCGGACATCGGAACGCCTGCGGGCCTGTCGCCGATGATGCGACCAGAGCCAGTCGGGATTTCATTTATGAACCATTTCTTTACATGAAGCAGTTCAGTCAGATCCGTGCCAATGGGGGATTCTGGATCCACTTCAGGCATGACATCCAGGCTCTGAACCAAGCCTTGGCTTATCTGGCCGCGAAATTTCAGCGTCCTGATCCTGAATCCACGCCCGTTGTCGGCATTGTCCCTGAATGAGCTGCCTCTTAAGAACTCATACCTTTCCTCTTCAGGAAGAAATGAGTCGACTTCAAAGTAAACTATTTTCTGACCAGGCTGAAACTCGCCTTTCTTCACAACGCACTGCCATCCCAGGATCTTTGCCATCTCAATTGAGTCAGCGTTTTCAATGGGAGAGATTTCTCCTATTTCCTGAATCGTCGCTAAGCTTCTCATCTGCATCCCCTACTTGTTTTTGTTAAATGCAATGCTTATAAAGAAGATTGCATTTAATTCAGACTAATTTTGAGTTGAATAAAATCTTGAACGATAATTTGAAATAATATTATATAATTATGTTTATGCAAATTATAACATAATTCAAATATAAATTCAAGCGCCAGTTTAAAATGCAGTTCATGAAATCGCAACAAAAGGCCTATTTCATATGTACTTTTTTAACGCTTGTCCTTTTTAGCTTAAAATATATTTAGCTTATAATGAAGCTCAAAATGCTGTTTCAACTGCAAACCAGTTTAAATGCACTAATTCAGAGGGGCGTAAGCGCTCCGAATTTGCCTTGAACTGACTGATTCAGCTTTGTTGGAGCAGTTTAAAGAGATGAGGTTGAAATAAACTGATTTTTAGTCTCGGAATATTATCGTAGCTATTCCGACGGCTTGCAAAGCGACAGCTATTATGAATATTTTTGTCGATTAATCTGTTACATTTAACCATATAATGTATTTATTAAAACTTTAATTTACATAATGTTGAAA
>JAISZB010000245.1 GCA_031269465.1 Clostridiales bacterium
TTCCATCTGCCGTTCCGGCTCCGGCAGCATGGCGCCTTTATGATAATCGACGGTTTTGCAATCGCAACTCCAAGCGGGGGCTTCCCCATTTGAGCCGCTTGAAGGGCGTTTCGTATAAACACCTATGAAGCTTCGCTTCACCACTAAGGATGAAAATATTAAGCCATTTGTGTGTTTGAGGCATGGACAATGTCCATAAAATGTATTTTCGTACTAAACTCCACGGAGGATGTTTTTGGGCCTGATAGTATTTGAAGCGTTTTTATGCCCAGCGACGCGGTATTGCGATCCCCTTCCAATAACGCGTCTCCGAACCTCAGCGAACTGCCCAGTGACTTCTCCCCCTTGCCACCTATCCTGCCAAACAGCGTACAAGCGGAGCAAAGCGTGAATGCGGTTTCGCTGCCGCCGTCTATATATTTGCAATTTTTAGGGCTGTGGCTATGCAAAAGATCCTCTAGGCGGTTATCGAACACTGTCCTGGATATGCACGCCGGGGAAAGATAAACATGCGCGCCGCCCGTATTGTCCATGACAGTTTCATACCAGACCGGCATTTATGAACCATCTTTTTTTAGTTTGCAAGAGACTTTTTTATACTGCGTTGTGGAGTTGGGTTTGTCGTCGTCCTCTCCATAAATTTTCGTTAGATGCTCGAAAATTTCAACGGCATTCTCCAGATTAACGCAGCTTACTAATTTGAGATTACCCTGCGCGTTAAGCATTAGGGTGAATATGCTATTGTGATGCTTATTGTGTATTTGCTCCCATAAGAGCAGAAAACCGCTTTTGGCGCCTGTATCACCTGCAGTTTCTATAATTTCATTGACCACTTTTATAGGTAAAACTATACCTTTGGTTACATAGCCAACCCCAGGCACAAACAGAACTTCGTCGCCGGTTTTATATTGTTTGTTAGGTATTATTGGTGAGTTAACGCACCACTTGTCCCCTCTTTTTTTATGACGTAGCATGTGCCCTTCGCCGCACTGGTTGGGAGACGCGTGTTCATCATAAATTTTTCAGCTTCAAATAGTTCCCATTGTTCTGTGACCGAATTGCGGGATCTGCGATGCTGCGGTGTTCTTGCTTTCCTCCGCAAGCTTCCGCCGCGCGCTTCTCTCTTTGGACTTCAGCTTTTTTTCGGCGGCTTTCGCCTTTCTTCCCGCATCTTTCTTCTCCGCCGCGCTTTTCTTCGCCGGCCCGGCCTCCCCCTTCGCGCGGCGCTTTCCGGCGCGGAAGCTTTCTGAAGCGGCGATTTCGGCCACTTTTTTCCTTTGCCGCCCTTTCCGCGCCTCCGCCCTTTCCGCGCCTCCGCCCGTTCGCCGCCGGGAGCCAAGCCGGGCTTCTTGTTTTCGGCGAAAGCCGAGTCCGGGGAAGCGGCTGCTTTGCCGAATGTCTCCGGCTTCGCCTCCGGCGCCGGGCTGCGCTGAAGGCCGGGCTCAGGCTCCCTTCGCCGCCGCAGCGCGCCATGGCGGGGCCGCAGGCTCCCATGCGCGCGCAACTCGAATTGAGGCGTGCGGTGCCTATGAGAATTTGAACATATTTTCCGAAAGCATCTTGATTTTTCTTGCCCTTCAGGCCCGCCGGCCTCAGGCGGGCGTCCGCGGGCAATTTCCCCGGCTTCTCAGGACCGGCGCGCCCCAGCGCCTTGCCGGCGCATTCCCAGCCGGGAAGGCGGCCTGTCCCACAGCCCGGAATCTTCCCCGCGCCGCCAATGAAAATCCCTTTCTCCCTTATAGCGGCCGCAGACCATTCCCTCATTGAAGAAAGGCATGAAACAGACGCGGTGGCCCTGCACGGCAGAACCGCCTTGGCATTATGCGCCGGATGCCTCCGCTGATCCTCAATCCCTGAGCTGCGAGCCGGGCATGATCTTCAGATCCCCGCCATGGCCGGCGTCCTCCGGGGATTCGCCCAAAGCCTTGATTTGCCGGGCGTTTTTCCGCAGCCGGAGCCTTTCCCGGCATTCCCGGTCCCTCCGGCGGGCGCTCCATTTCCGCGGCAGGCGCGAGATGCACCGGCGGAAATCCACTGGCTGTTCCATTGGATGCAATCTACATGCGGAAAGCAACGGGAAAGCGCAATCGCCAGATCCATAAGACAACTATCAACAAGGGCGGAAAGAGGAAGCTGAATCAATCTCCAAAGCATGCATTTGGCTTTCAACTGTTCGACAGAGTTCAAATGCCGGACGGACGCAGGGGATTTGCTTTTGGAAGGCGCCTGAGAGGCGGCTTTGATATTCGCGCGCTGGACGGGACTAGGCTGTCAGCAGAAATCAGCTGTAAAAAACTTAAGCGCTTAGGCAAAACAATACTGACAGAAAGGAGCATGCGGCTTCTTCCCCATGCCTAAAGGCAGGGGTACCCGCCGCATAACAACTTTGTGATGGGCTGTAATCGCAATAACTATTGTATAAATCGAGTGAATATTTATAATACATGGTAATTGTAGATATTATTTCGTCTTTTAGTTTACAGGAATTCGGTTGCCGTTGAGAATGACGGCAGTCACTGCGGCGACGTCAAGAGGCGTCTCTGCATTCCAACTTGAATTGAAGGTATGTTGTTTTGCTTCTGAGCTTCCGCCGCCACCATTGAGAATGATCAGGCCGTCTGCAGTTTCAAGCGCCAGGGACATTTCGCTCGCCAGGCATTTCTCTCCTTCGTAGCTGCCTCGGACCTCAAGCCCGAGCGGGCTGAGGGTTAAATACTTAAAGAGATGGCCATCGACGGAAATATCGTTGCTCCAAATTCGCGTCTGCCGGCTGGTGTCGCTTAAATTGGCCGCTACCTTCCACTTGCCTTCCACGCCAGAATGGACAAAGCCGCTATAGCAGAGGGTGTATCCGGCCAGTTCATCTGCGTTTACGGTAAAAACAGATTCTTCATACTTGTATGATGCGTCGTCTAAACTGTCTTTTCTAAGCAGACGCTTCTCCCCGTCGCCGAAGAACGTCAATGCATAGTCGGAACTGATCAATTCGCCGTCCGGCGCCATCAGTGAGAGGCTCGCGTCGCTGCTGCCGAACTCCTGGCCGAAAACCTTGCCAATCTGCACATGCAGTTTGCCGTCTATGATTCCGATATTGGAGAGCCACTGATCACTCTCCCCAGACGGCAGTGCGGCGCGGTGTCCCGGTACAAGCGCCGTTGTGAATCCGCCCCAGTCGTTTGGCATATTCAAACCGCCCCAGATTTGCTCTTCCTCAAGGGGCGCGGCCTCAGCTTCGCCTAAGTTGGCCAAGGATACGGAAACTGGCTCGTTCTCATACTTCCGTTCATCGAAGTATATCAGGAAGCTGCCCAGCTCCAGCGGGTCAGACAGCGGTGAGCCTGCATCGGCCGTAATATTGAATTCGTAATATAGGGTATTGGTTTCCTCGTCAAAATATAGCAGGTTTTGCACCCAGGAAAAACCAGCGGCGATGACTTCCACTTGTCCGCTTGTTTCCGGCGAGTTCATGGTTACGCTGAACCCATCCCTGAAGTCAGTCTGATTGGTCAGGCGATTCTGGCCGCTGATATCCTGGAGAGAGAAGTAAACGATAGCCTTGTTCTTATATTTCTGGGCGCCGATGACTTCCATGCGGATGCCTTGATCCTCACAGGAAACTTCCACCTGCTCGATGATTTCGCTAAACGAGGGGTTAAATCTCTCGATAAACCAGTCAAAGCCTCCCAGAGTTGCGGCCACCGCAGTTGTGGAGACAACTAGAACCGCTGATATCGCTATGGCTGCAGTTGCGGATCTTGGCCAACGCACCCGGCGCGGCGCGGCAGTGCGGGGGGATTCCTCGCACAGCCGGCTCTTGACCTGCCTCGCAAGGTTGCTTGCATCAACAGTGATTTGAGAAAGCGCATCGTGTATAGTTTGTTCGTTCTTATCAAATGCTCTCATGTTTCGGCTCCTTTCCATGATTCTTTGCGGCTAGATAGTCTGCCAGCTTATTTTTTGCCCGCTCATATTGCTTGCGCAGTGCAGCGGGAGAACATCCTGACAGCCGGGCGAGTTCCTCGTAGCTCTGCTCTCCCATGATCCGCCCGTAAAGCAATGCCCGTTCTTTTGGCGCAAGGCGCCTTAGGGCGCAGAGCGTCTCGTCGCTCATGCCTGCATCATCAGGGGGCGAAACCGCTTCACTCCGGATGTCGCTAAAGTAGAATACCTTTCTCTTTTTCAGTTGATTCAAACTGCGATTGCATGTAATTTTGTAGAGCCATGCGGAAAGATTGCCTCCATCAAATGATGCCCTGGCTTGATAGGCTGAAAGAAAAACATCCTGCACCACATTTTCAGCTTCTTGGTAATCGCATAAAATAGCGGTTGCATAGCGAAGCAGCTTTTCACCGTAAAGACTTATTATCTCACCCAGTTCATCTTCTCCACCTATGATAAAGCGCTGTTCCAGATCAGTATTTTTCATGCGTTCCTCCCTTCAACGTTTATCAGCCGACTGTACCTTTATAACAACGCAAATCAATTGTTTGTGACAATTCTCTCAATGTTTTAAATTTTTTCTTCTGAAGCCTTCCTTATACAGTATAGTGATTTCTGCAACCCCCCACAAAACTATACTTCATCGGTTGCTGATGGCATCTGCAGGTTATACTGATTTTCGTAGGAAGCTGCCTTTTCTAAGGAACATTTGATGAAAATCAGTATAGCGCAAGACATCATAAAGCCTCTGATTGTCCCAACGCTTTTTCAGGGAGTTAAAATCCCTCACAAGCGTAAGCTTTCCTTCCATAGCCAGACCACACTCTAAGAAACATGTTTCTGTGCGGAGCAAACGCGGACACGCATTGAAAAGTTCCTATTTTGAGGTATAATTATGATGCTTCAATGGCTAATTCAGCACTAAATCTGTGCAGATGACAGGATGTCATCAAGGTTGGAGGCTTTAAATTCATGCGGCAAAAAGATAAAACTGCTCACCAAAAACCATGAGTAAATCGTCGCAGAGCAACCCCGCTAGAGTTTGAAGGCCCGAAACTAGAAGGGAGCCGCAATGGGCAGCAATCTGTTATCCATATACGAAACACTCCTCGCCCATTATGGCGAGTTGCATTGGTGGCCAGCGGAAACGCCTTACGAGGTGATGGTTGGCGCAGTGCTAACGCAGAACACGGCGTGGGGCAATGTCGAGAAAGCAATCGCCAACTTTGGAGAGAATCTTTCTCCTGAATCCGTAGCAAACGCCGACTTTGAGAGATTGGCTGAGATAATTCGTCCGGCGGGCTTCTTCAACCAGAAGGCGCGATACCTGAAAGCGGTGACGGCTTGGTACGCCAAATACGGCTATGATGCGCCTGCAGTACGGAGGGAGCCTCTCGCCAAGTTGCGAGCGGAACTTCTCTCGACAAAAGGCGTCGGCCATGAAACTGCAGATTCAATTTTGCTCTACGCTTTCGGTTTTACAACCTTTGTTGTAGATGCTTACACGCTTAGACTCTGTGATCGTTATACTATAGGCGCGGGCAAAAGCTATGAAGCGGTCAAGTCGCATTTTGAGGAAGCTCTGCCGCAGAGTTCGAATGTCTTCAACAACTTCCACGCCGTTATCGTGATAAACGCAAAGGAGCATTGCAGGAAAAAGCCAATGTGCGACGGATGTCCGCTCAGCGGGAAGTGCGAGAGGTACGGCTTATGAACAAAAAAATATGCAGGTTCCACTTGCGGATTTAGAAGCAGCGGGTGCATCTGCAATATTTCTGGAAGGGCCGTGCATATAATGATTTCATTGAAAATTACCTTTTTTGGAGCTTGAATGTACAGCGAGTGCGAAATGCCGATGTTGTCATTTCGCACTGTCCAATGGATATTCAATCTCCAAAAAAAGGAGCATTTGATGAAAATCGGTATAGCCGCCACGCCGGACGGCTTTTATGTGGCGCATATATCTGCGCGTTCCGTGCAGTCGGCAGTCACCGTTGTGCTACCCGTCCACGCAGATATTGCTCCTATTGCGCGGCATGAGGATTATGATTCGCGAAGAATTCCATCAGTCCTATTTGAAAGCCGGATTCCCCCAAGATTCTTTGGCCGCGCACGTCCGCCCTGATTAACAATACTCGTTGCGTAAATCGTAGCTATTCCGACGGCTTGCAAAGCGACAGCTATTATGAATATTTTTGTCGATTAATCTGTTACATTTAACCATATAATGTATTTATTAAAACTTTAATTTACATAATGTTGAAA
>JAISZB010000039.1 GCA_031269465.1 Clostridiales bacterium
CCATATGGAAATGTATCGGCAGCGCCCCCCAAGGGAATAGTGCGCCCGTCAGCAAAATCCAGGAATATTAAGAAAAATTCAGGTTCTCCCTAATATTTGACTTCTCTGTTGGAATAAAAGACCATTTATGTGATTTTAATACATAAAACTCACCACTGTCAAGAATTTTATAAGTACTATTAATTCCGACCCGTTCTCTAAAACCTACGCAAATCTGCTCGCGAGCAAATCTGCCGTTTAATTCCTGCTTCACTGAGGCTGCTTGACACGGATGCCCCCATTGGGAACATCCGTGTCAGAGGCAAAGAACTCTCAGCAGGCTGACACCGCTGAACTGTCGGCGTATTTTTTTAAATTAACGGCTGCGTTTAAATCTCTGTCGTGACGACTGCCACATATTTCACAGTTCCACACTCTTTCCGAAAGCGGCAGCCGCTCTTTTTTCGCTCCGCAAACCGAGCATATTTTGCCGGACGGGTAAAATCTGCCCGCAGCAATAATTTTCGCGCCCTTTTCTTTCGCCTTGCATTCCAATTGTCTTCTGAACTCGCCAAATGCCGCGTCTGCAATGGATTTCGCAAGGCGATGATTTTTCTTCATGCCCCCTACATTTAAATCTTCAATGGCCGCGGCGCTGTTTTCATGGACAATCTCCGCCGTCATTCTGCGGAGCCAATCGCTTCTGATGCTTGCCGCTTTGGCGTGGAGCTTTGCAAGCCGAAGTTTTGCCTTGCTTCTGTTTTTACCGCCTTTCTCTTTTCGCGATACGCTTCTTTGCGCATGTATGATTTGCCGCTCGAGATTTCTGTACGCCCTCGGGACAGGGCGGCGATCTCCGTCCGATGCGGCATATTCACGCACACCCGCGTCAATTCCGGCGGTTTTCTCCGCCGTCTCTTCGGCGCCTTGGCTTTCGGCGCCTTGGCTTTCGGCGCCGCCGGCGGCTTCACAAACCGCGGACGCA
The DNA here is from genome assembly GCA_031269465.1 of Clostridiales bacterium. Lineage (GTDB taxonomy): Bacteria > Bacillota > Clostridia > Lachnospirales > WQUN01 > JAISWZ01. The sequence goes on from JAISZB010000039.1 coordinate 965, forward strand.
AACCATTGATCCGCGGTCCTTGACGTTGCGGCGCCTGCCAGTTTTGCTCCCTCGTACCGCAGAGCTTCAAAGGTCTTGATCCATCCTGTTTTGGGAAGCATGATCCTGTTTTCGCTTATCTTGAAAAAACCAGCGGATACCTTAAAGCCGTCATGGGCGCCGCGCTTTTTGAACGTCGGATATGCCGCTCTGCCGGCGAAGAAATTCTCGAATGCCTTTCCAAGGTTGATGATTGCCTCCTGCGGCGCGCATTTCGCCGCATCGAGCATCCACGGAAACGATTCGCGCTCAGCTCGGTTCAGCTCTTTGCGCAAATTCGCCTGCGTCGGCTTGTCCAAACTCGGATCTGCTTTCCATGCCCCATATTGTCCATTCCATTTCGACAACGCCCAATTATACGCAAATCTCGCCGTTCCCGCGCTTTTTGCGAGCAGCGTCCTCTGCCTATCGCTTGGATCCAGCGCGATTTCATGTGTTTTCAGCATCACTCGCCGACTTTGCCGCGCCTTCAATCAATTTCTTGTTTTTATGGCTTCCGGCGCCGTACATTCGCGCCGAGAACACGGCGGCGATTTCCAAAGCGCCGCTTGCGAGCTCTTCCTCAAAACTGCGTTCATCCCCGTGATTGATGACGGCCGCTTCCACATTCTTTGCTTCGCAGGCCGCAAATGCAAGTTCCGCTACAAATTGAAGCAGCCTAACTTTACGGGTGGGAATGAGACGCCCCGCTTGATCGGAGACGATGCGGCCAAGCAAGTCCGCCGGACCTTTTTTCTTATAATCCATCCCCGATCCAAGATCGCTGATCACTTCATATTTGCATCCCATGGACGCGCAATGCATCTCAAGGACTTTGATTTGCCTGTCCAGATCGCTTTTTTGGCCATGGCTCGGCACTCTCGCATACGCCATTGCGGGTCTTGATAAAGCGCCATTGTTGATGCCGAGCGGATTGAACGCCGCTACATCGCTTGCAAGATATCTTCTGTGTCCGCTCGGGGTGCGTTCCGGCGACAGTTTGTCTTCGCTGTCCCAACGCCTGAGGGTTGGTATCGATACGCCGAGCATTTTGGCCGCTTTTCCTATGCTGATATATTTGACCATGAGTAAGTATTATCACGTCGCCATGGATTTGTCAACCTATATCATGCTTATATTGATTATATTTGCATATATATGATTAGATATTTATTATCTGTTATAAACCCTGGCGGAGGCGTCGATTTCTTGGGAGCGGCAAAGTTTTTCGCTTTGTTTGTGCAAAGCTCTAAGTCTCGAAACATCGATTGCGACATTGGCCTTAATAGACAGAGCGTCGAGGCCTCAGAGCTTATTCAATGGCATCCATAGCGTCAATAAAGTCGTCAAATGTGGCTGTCAGAGCATAATTTATGAAGATTACGTCAACGTCTCCAAATCTCCCTATGTTCTCCGAAATTTGATAGTCTTTCCTGCGCGGATCTATCACGACAACAGTCTCATAGTGCGGAATCAGCCACGGTATCAGCGCGTTCGCATACGAGTCTTTCACAATCAGCGCGGTCCTGCCGTTCTTGACTGAAGTTTGCACCGTATACGCAGGCCTGTCTCCTCCCATGAAGACTCTGTACGTCAGCTTGTTTCCTTCTTGCGGCATATAGATGAGCTTCTGCGATGTCTCGAGCTTGCCTTTATAGCGGTAGTACGAAAGAGTGTCGGGATTGCTCAGCAGGCTCTCAGAAGGCAGCATATTATATAAAAGCCCTATAAAATCAGGAATTGGGATTTCTTCGTATAAGTCCAGCTCAATCGGAGCGAACCCCGCGCTTTCCGCAAATGCCCGGTAGGCGTAGTACGCGCCCAGCGCGGTCCAGTGGTGGTCGGTGCGGAAATAGAGATACTCCCCTATATGGGATTCTATGCTTTTATAGGCGTCCACCGCTATAATCCCTGGATCAAGCAGGCTATAGACATAGTCTATAGCATCCTTCTCCGAATCGGAAACGGCTCTGTACTCTTCAGGAAAAAACTCTATTTGAGTGGGCGCAAGCAATGAAAACACCCGGACGTTCTCAGGAAGCCCCTGTTTGCAAGAATTCACAGCGTCTGCAAATCTTTTGAACGCTCTCTCGTCCGCATTGAATATTTCTGCCAGCCTGTCGTCAAATGCCAACAGCGTTCCAACCACTCTCCCTGCGCCTTCTGGAACTATCACGGGAGGCGGCGCAGGGCTTGGAGTCGGCGTTGGCGAAGGAGTCGGATCCTGCGATTCGGATTTCTCACTGACACTCGAACTCGCCAGAGGCGCTTCCTGCGTCGGAGACGCTTCCGGAGTCGGAGACGCTTCCGGAGCAAAAGGCGCCGGAGCTGTCGGAGCAGGCTTGCGCCTTTGCGGCGGACTTATGCCATACAGGCTTTTCATCGCTCTCGAAGCTGTGATGAAGTCAGCGCGAAATCCCACTCTGTCAGACAGAAACGGCCCGAATTCCGTTGCGAATCCACCTGAGACAATATTTTCAGCAGTCAGAGCAGGCAAAGGATTTAGATTTCTGTTTTCTATTTCAATTGTGCGAGCATCTGGAGGAAACAAAGCAATCATTCCCAAAAAAGAGGCAAGCGCCAAAACAAAAATCGCAATATTCAATCTTTTCACTCAATCAGCCTCCTAATGCCAAGCGAGCGCTTCTAAAACCTGAAATACAAAAAAGGATTGTACGTCTGTCCCACAAGCATCGCAAAGCAGGCGGCAAGCAGGGCTAAATTCGCTATAGGTTCAAGGATGGCGGCTTTTGCCCTCATCCTAGAGGCAAGAGACGCTCCAAGCGGCATCGACGCAATGAAAAGAACGGCAAGAAGGAAAATGTTCGTAAAAAATATGGATTCATCAACGAACGACGAGGCGGGCCCTCCGCCGAAGGCGACTCTGAAAAACTCCCCAAGCCTGGCCAAATCGGTGAAATAGAAAATCGCCCAGCCGACAAGCACCGCTATAAACGTGAAAAGCCATCTAAAAAACGCAGGGACGCGCTGCAACGATTTTTTCAAAAGCTTCTCAATTAATAAGAGGAGCCCGTAATACAGCCCCCATAGAATGAAATTCCAGGACGCCCCATGCCAAAGGCCCGTCAGGAACCAGACAATCAAAAGATTCAGCGCATGCCTGCGCTTGTTGCCTCCCAGAGGAATATATATGTAGTCCCTAAAAAAGGTTGACAGGGATATGTGCCACCTCCTCCAAAAATCAGCGACGGACAATGAGGCGTACGGGCATTTGAAGTTTTCAAGAAAATGAAAGCCGATCATTTTCCCGAGGCCGATAGCCATATCGGAATACCCTGAGAAGTCAAAGTAAATTTGAAACGCGAAAAAGGCGATGCCCAACCAGCAGCCGGCGACAGTCAGCCTTGCGTTCTCGCCAAGCAAGGTTTCAACTGCAATTCCCGCAGAATTCGCCAAAAGCACTTTTTTCCCGAGCCCCGCGCAGAATCGGGTGATGCCCGCGCTAAATGCCTCCGCCGTATGAACCCTGGCTATAAGATCTTTTTCTATGTCGGCGTATCTGACAATGGGTCCCGCCACAAGCTGGGGAAACATGGATACATACGACAAAAACACAAGGATGCTCGGCTGCGCCTGGATTGTCCCGCGATATACGTCTATGGTATATGACAGCGTCTGAAATGTGTAGAATGATATCCCCAAGGGAAGAGAAAATCCGGGAGGAGCAAATTTCGTTCCGAAAGCCATGTTGACGTTTTCCGCAATGAAGCCCGAGTATTTGAACGCCGTCAAAATCCCGAGATTTATTATGAGAGAGGAATAAAGCGCCGCCTTTTTCTGCCAGCCGCGAGGATGCCTCTGTATAATCAAGCCGTGGAAATAATCGGCAATTCCGGAAATGAGAAGCACTATCACCCAAACAGGCTCCCCGTAAGCGTAAAACACAAGCGAGAACGTCACAAGAACCGCTGTTCTTTTTTTGGGAAGCGAGTAGTAAAAAAGCAAAAATGCCGGTAAAAATAAGCAAATGAACTCCAGAGACGAAAAAACCATTTGCCATCCCGCTCTCAATAATGATGTAAAATCAGTATTTATAAAATATAATGGAATATCTTCTATAATATCCTTATTCTTCCTGCTTGTCAACCTATTGCATTACTTGCATTCCTTCGTCCTCGTTGATGAATAGTCAAATGCTGCTTATCGGCTTTTTATATCTCAATAATTCAAAATCATTTTTATTTAGCAAATAAGCTTTGGAGTTCAAAACAAGGAACTGAAGGCATATCAGCTTTCAGCAACCTAATCGCAATACAAGAAAATATTTTATAAATACGCACACATTTGAAAAAGCCACATATATTGTAGAATACATGGACAAAGGTTTTATATGCCTTTACATGAGTGCATAGGCAAGCGCACCGCATATCGTCGCGAATTCGACTTGATGATATATGCAATCGCTTTGCTGACTGCAGCCGTTCTTATAAGCGTATCCTTCGTCCTGCCATTTTCAGGGGTCTGCAAATGCAGGCTGAGATATTCTCCGGCGATATCGCAATTAAGAACGAAGGAAGGCCCATAAGAAGCGCTTATGAGTCTCGTGGGCTTCATTATTATAACAGGAGTTGATTTTGCGGCAAGTTTTCATGAAATGACGCGGGCAATCGGGGGCAAGACATATAGATTATACGCCTATATAGCGCCTCCCGGACAATTTGTTATTGAGCCGACGTTTAGCCAGTATTCCAGCGCGGCTAGTCATGCCAATGCGATTATCCGCAGTCCCTATCAGTGGGGCAACCGCAATGTATTTGGTACAAATGCTTCGTTTTTTTCCCGGGTGGCCGTCAGCTGAACTCCTTCCACCTATACAGCAATGCCAGCATGACGGAGAAGGGAATCAATGGAGACAGCCCTGTATCTCTCGGAGGCGAAACAAACTACGCCGACTGGAGCAATAAGGACAACCCGATTAAACCCATGGACGCTTTATACTATGTAGCAGGCGCTGGCTGCGAAGTCGTCCGCAAGAAAGGCATTCGCAGCAATCTGCCGGCCGTCGTGCAGTGGGCGATCGGAGGCGTTGACGTATTTCAGACCCAATCCATAGTAAATGGATATAATGTCGGAGGCCCTGACGCCAGCGACGCCAGAACCGGCATCGGCGTCCGCAGCAACGGGGATGTAGTCCTCATTGCTGCCTATGGCGTGACCGGGGCGGGCGCAACCGGATCAAAAATAAATGGCCCTACCGTATATCAGATGAGGGCCATTTTGGAATATTGCGGCTGCGTCAAGGGCTTATGCCTTGACGGAAGCTATTCAACGATGGTGTCGTATAAAAACGGGAGCGGCGCCGTTAGAGGCTATGGGATGCTTGACGGTTCCGACTACAGGCCGATTCCGACCTGCATCAGGCTTAGCGAGGCCGCATTTTCAGCTATGACCAATGCCAGCTGGGTTATTGAGGATTCAATCGCCCAATAGCAATCGAATGCTGTCTATATTGCAGCATATGATCTATTATTGATTGAAAATTAGGCTTTGTGATTAATTCGTTATAGTCATGGCTCCAATTCTCAGAACCTGTTTGGGATCTAATATCGACATATTAAGTAAATTATCATAATTAGATTATACCCTGGAATTTATGTTAAAACAAGTAAATTAAAGAATAATTATTATTATTTCTTTATTTTGGGGGAGCGCGAGGATTTCCGATTTGCGTGCGGGATCGAATGATGGGCGGCCCCAATCCGCCTCCCTTGGGGAGCGCCGCATCGGGCTCTGCTTCAATGGGCGGCGCAACTTTTGCCCCGTCGATCGCCGAGTCCCCGCAGCCGCGCCATGCTTGGTAGAATCCGTTGCCGACAGGGCCCGCCGCAACGTCGGATACGCATAAGAAGGCCATGCTTTTCTCGCCAGATGCACTCAGCTTCAAAGATTGGCTTTTGAAGAAGATTAGTTGCGGGGGCCGAATCGGCGCTGAGCATCAGAGCTAAAGCCCTTGCTATAAAAAAGGCCTTTCAGGCTGTGATATAAACTGATTTGCATACGAACCGCAGCGACGCTGCGCTTCGCGCCGCTAATGATGAAAATTATCGCTTGCCAGTGTATATGGCGGGCATGGGTTATAAGCGCCAGCCCCCCAGACGTTTCCGCCATAGACGATGCAGGCGCCTTTTATGCAGCTTATGTTTTAGGCGTTTCAAAAGGATGGGAGCCTAGACTGTGCGGAGCTTTCGCAAACGCGGCCGCAGGGCTTTCCCGCGAAAGGCAGGGAGCCTGGGCTGGCGTTCCCGACTTTGAGCAAACCCTTGAAGCCATGAACAGGCTTTATCCAAATGCGGCTCAACGAATAATATCAATGCGTTTTACGATTTAGGCCTGCTTATCCAAGGATAATCAGGCCCTAATCATTAAATGCGTCAGGATTAGCTAAGCCGCCTTTTCCGCTATGACCAACGCCTGCTGGGTTATTGAGGATTCAATCGCCCAAAAGTTATCGAATGTTGTTTATATTGCAGCATTTGGTCTATTATTGATTGAAAATTAGACCTTGTGATTAATTCATCAAAATCATGGCTCCAATTTTCACCGAACGCTTTGCTGTCGATGATGAGGCTGTTAATGAGAACAAATGAAAAGTTAATCGGCCATTTCAAGTCTTCGAGCGGAGACGTCAAATTCTGGGACAGCGGAAGAATCCCGTTCTCCTTGCATCCGTCGTATCCCGCCCATCGCGCCCATTCTGTAAACTTGATGGCGTGCATGTTCGTGACGTAGTCATGCGGCCTGAATGTGCCGTCTCCAAAGC
>JAISZB010000046.1 GCA_031269465.1 Clostridiales bacterium
GTTTATTCCGATTCCAATATAATTACGTGTGATAGTCAACGAGTCAGCCTCCTTTTTATCGGAATAATATTTTTATATCCTATAATTAATACATTATAACAGACTAACCTCTATAATGATAGTGTTGCTATAACACAAATTGAGGAGGTTATTTTTATGCAAACAGATATTGAAACCGCAGCCGAGACAATACTGGATTTTCTTAAGAGGATTCCCATGAGTGCAAGTACGGTAAAATATTATCGAAGCTGCTACAGAACAATCAACACGTATTGCCAGTGCAACGACATCAACAATTTTTCCGACAGCGATGCAGAAGACTTCAGAAAGTTCCAGATGAATCGGCACGAAAAGGGCAAAATTAGCCGGGTATATGCCTTAACACTGCGAAAGGCTGCTGCAATGCTGGCAGATTGCATGGGTGGCAAGGAATTGGCGTGGGAGCGTAGGAATTATAACCCGAAAAGCTTTTGCGTCAAATATGAGCGCATACTTGTAAAATTCGAAGATTGTATCGCCTCATCGCTTTCGCCGGGATCAGTCCGAAATATAATGATTATGACACGTCAATTTCTCGAACACTTGGAAAGCGTGGGGATATGGGATTTGAGCAAAGTGACTATGGATGAAGTGAGACGGTTCATCATCAACGCATCGCCGCAACATCAGGGCAACATGGTGAACTTGACCTGGCCAATCAAAAAATTTATGTTGTTTTTGAAAAATGCCGGGTGTACATCCGTTGATGCCGAGCGACTGATTATTTGTTCTTCACCAAAACGCCTGAAAGTGCTACCTTGCTTTACAGAAGATGAGTCGGGTGCTTTGCTGTCTGCCATAGATACGTCAACATCATTGGGGAAGAGGGACTTTGCCATCATGAGGCTCGCCTTGGGGACTGGGCTTCGCGGGAAAGATATCTTTGGCCTACGGCTCACGGACATTGACTGGCGGAAATATGAGATTTCTGTTGTTCAGAGCAAAACCGGCATGCATATTGTACTTCCGCTGTTGGCGGATGTTGGGAACGCCATTGCCGACTATATACTAAGGCGGGCTTTGCCCGCAACCCAATGAAAAACTGAATTTTGGTATATGCGTTACCTCCAGAATGTTGTATCATATGCTTAGCAACAAAAAACACACAGACGGAGGTAACGCATGGATACATTATTGCACAGGTTCGGGGGATTAATCAATGGGGTAATTGAAGGTTTTGATCGAATCGTGTTTAAAGGCGCCTTGAAGCCAATTTCTTATACCGCTGGTATGGCGATGTTTCTCGGCCGCAACAATGTCCTGAATAAGAATTACAAGGATTGGGTCGAGAAGCATTCAAAAGCCATCGTCAGCTATGCCGAACAGTATTCTTTGGATCAAAGCGGATTGGGGATTCAGTACCTGCCCTCCTGCCATATCCGTAAGGAAGAGGTGGCTCACAAACAACAAAAAAAGCTTGAGATTCAAAGTGGATTGGTTGGTGTGTGGTCATGTCTTGAATCGTGCAATTCATTCGGCGCCATTTATAACGAAAAAGCTGGGTACCCCCAGATACAACACCAAAAACGTCGTTGCAAGCACTTGTACTTTTATTATGACCACAAAGATTTTGGTTTTATGAGTATCCGGCTGCAAACTTGGGCTCCCTACGATATTCAAATCGCATTGAACGGCAGAGAATGGCTGCGTCGGCAACTAGATAAAGAAGGCGTTAATTACACCATTGATGGAAACAAATTTTTGCATATTGATGATTATGACAAGGCCAACTCGTTACTCGCCGCCCAATTGAATACGAGGTGGGTAGAGTCATTGGATCGCCTCGCCGCAGAAGTGTTCCCTTCGTTGCAGACTATTTCCAGTGGACATTTCAGTTACTCTTGGATTCTATGGCAAAGCGAGTGGGCAAAGGACTATATATTCAAGGATCCGCAAAGTTTAGCGCCCATTATGAATAATGTTCATCGCTACGCCTACCTCACGGGCACATACGACAGAGTTTTAAACTATATGGGGCACCCGCTCAGACCTAACGGCCAGCCGCACCACGCTTCAAAGCCGGATTTGAGTACAAAGTGCAATAACTGGTACGATGGTACACGGATCCCCAACTGCCTGCAACAGCGACTTATCTTTACCAATAATATCCAATGCGCGATACCGTTTCCCTGAAGAATATACTGGCTTTGACACGGTTGAAAGAAGGTCGCCAAAGGATGTATCATCCCGGAATGTTGCCACGTGTTCCGTGAAGTTCTTGAGCCGCGCGCTGCATATTTGCGTTCTAACATTGATATCGGCGATTCCTTTACGCATAGGAAGGAACTTCTTTTCGGTTTCGCTTTTGCCTTCTACGGTTCTGTAAATTCGAAATTTGTTGGGATTGTTCATTGTGAACTCGAAACGCATGACATTCAGCTCGTTATAAAGTTTGACGCTGTTGTTGTCCAGGTAATGGCGGATCTCAAATACAACGCCGACGCGATAACCAACAAGCATCTTCAGAAAGACCTTTCGAATACGGAGTGGGCGAACGGTATGACTGGCAAAAGACTGTCCGGAAAAATCAGTCGCAACTTGAAGTTACTTCGAGTACATGGGGTAATCAAAAAGCTCCCAAACCAGCATAGATACATGCTTACCGACAAGGGACGTTTAATGACAATGGCTCTAAGCCAGATGTTAGGGGTGAAAATCGATGACCTGGTTCAATGTGCAGCTTAAAATTCTTGTTAAAAATTGGTGAAGTGTGTCCGTAAGGTACTAAACGCACGTCCGAAGGCCGACAGTCCATATGTGTTTTTAAGACATCGTAAACCGCACACTTGGCTTGGGGATGGACCGGCTGGATCGCTAATCATAAAAAGATATCAGGTTGCCGCCGGGTTGTCTCATGTAGCAGGGGACGGGAAAACCTTTCATGCTTTTAGGCGTACCGTTGGGGCAAGGCTAATTCGAGCGGATGTGCCGCTACCATCAATTGCGCAACAATTAGGGCATAAACGAATCGAATCCACCAAGCGCTACATCTCCCTGAACGATGATATGTTACGCATATGCTGCATGGACATTTCCGATTATGCCACAAAGAAGGAGGATCTGGTATGAATTTTAAGTTCCAGAGCCATTTTTCCGGGCGAATCAGGGACATGCTTGCATACAGGGCGACGCTTGGACGGAACACCATAGGTTACGGCTGGAACTTGGCTAACTTTGACCGGTTTTGCCTGAGCCGCTTTCCAAGCGAATCTTTGTTGACAAAGGAACTCGTATTCGCATGGTGCGATGATGCTAACGGAAGCAGCGGATACAGGGCGCAGATTATTCGGGGATTTGCACGGTTTCTGATTTCTATCGGAGAAGAAGCCTTCCTGATGCCGCCGGGGTTCTTTCCACCCCGCAAACCGGATCTGCCCTATATTTTTTCCGAAACCGAGCTTCGGCGCTTCTTCGAAGCTGCAGACAAATTTCCCGGCTATCGCAACAGCCCGCTTTTGGAATACACAGTTCCGGTTGTATTCAGATTGCAATACGCCTGCGGAATGCGTCCGCAAGAGGTTCGTCTGCTGAAAAGAATTGATTTCAACTTTGCGGACGGCACAATCTATATTGCCGAGGCAAAGCATTGTAAGGATCGGAGGCTAGCGGTCAATCCCGATGTCATGGGGATGTGCATGAATTATGACAGGATTGCCGAAACGGTTATTCCGGGCAGGATTTATTTCTTCCAATCACCGACAGGCGGGGTCTACTCGCATGGTTGGCTTACCGCCAAATTCCATCAGTGCTGGGAGATGAGCGGGAATGGAAACTCACGCGGCGCCTGCGTCCCATATGACTTGCGCCATAATTACGCAACACAAACGCTGATGCGGTGGATTGAAGAAGGGAAAGACTTAAATGTCTGGATACCATATTTATGCGCCTACATGGGACACGCCACTTTTTCAGCCACTTTCTATTATCTCCATTTGCTGCCTGAACGACTGAACTGCATGGATTTTATGTCCGTCAGCGGTATTATTCCGGAGGTTAGAGATGAAGAAGAAACAGAGTGACAGGTTCATTCCCTATTTGCGCGGGTTTTTCACCATCTATCTCCCAAAACAAAGAAATTGCAGCTCACATACGATCACTGCTTATCGGCAGACGTGGAATATGTTGCTTGGTTTTGTTTGCGCTTCATCCGGCAAGCGGTTGGAAGACATTGTATTTGCTGATTTTAACCGCACCGCAGTGATTGGATTCCTTGACGAGATGGAAAAGACCAGAGGGTGGACACCGCCCACAAGGAATCATAGGCTCAGCTGCGTAAGAGCATTTTTCCGATTTGCGGCATCTTTGGAGCCTCTCCTTGTCATCTATCTGGAAGAGTTGAAGGGTATCCCGCTTAAAAAATCTGTAGATAAATCGCATGTGATGGAGTTTATGTCACAGGAAGCAATGGCCACAGTGCTACGCCAGCCTGATATGTCCACAAAAATGGGGATTCGAGATACTTTCTTTATGGTGTTAATGTATGATACCGCCGCACGTGATTGCGAAATGCTCTCAATGCGTTTTTGCGATATTGACCCAGAAAAACGAACAGCCTACTTGTTTGGAAAAGGTTCCAAACCAAGGCTTGTGCCGGTCAGCGAGGATACGATTCGGCATTTCCATCAATATGGGAGAATATTTCATTCATCCGGCGACAGTGTAGCGCTTATGTTTTATACAATCCGTCACAATGAAAGAATGCCGATGTCAGATGATAATGTAGCGCGGTTTATGCAAAAATATGGCAAGGACGCAAAAAAACAATGCCCAGACGTCCCTGAAAAAATCACCCCTCATATGTTCCGGAGGTCGCGTGCCATGCACCTGTATCGTTCCGGAATGCCGTTGGAGCTTCTTGCGGAATTGCTGGGCCACACGAATCCGGAAACGGTCTGGGTGTATGCCTATGCGGATACGGAAATGAAACGAAAGGCAATTAAGAAGGCCGAAGCAAACGCAGGTGTACGACCATCAGCAGAGTTGGGAATATGGGACGGAGATGAGGATATGATCCGGCGCTTATGTGGATTGACATAAATATTATTCCGAGTTATTATTTGCTTTAGCCGGAAATACAAGAATTTGTCTTGCGTTTCCGGCTCCAGTTTGATAAAATCGGAATAAACTCAGAATCGGAATACTCGA
>JAISZB010000318.1 GCA_031269465.1 Clostridiales bacterium
AATGAACCTATCCTGCCTTCCATATTTTTGCCGATTTTAGCGGAAATAAAACTTTAAATAAGTGATGGTTTCATCCTTAGTGGTGAAGCGAAGCTTCATAGTAGTTTATATGAAAAGCAATATAGATGGAAATCCGAGCGGGGGAGAACTGAGCGCCGGATTTTGACATTGACGCTTTTTTCGGGGGACGGCGCTTGCTGGCGCTAAAGATTGGCAAGACTTCTAAAGACAAAATTTTAAATATGCTTTGGCGGGGTTGAATCCATTTTCAAGCCCTTCGAGATTAAAATGAATGTCGAAAGCCAAATCCTCCGAAAGGAACATCAAAATATGAAGCGTAGCGTTATTCTGCCTGCTCTCATTGCATCGTTGGCGATAGGCTTAGCCTCCTGCGGCAAAGGCAAGGATGGAGTGTCCGAAGACATAGGAAGCACCACGAGCATAAGCCATGAATCAACGTCCAAGATTTCTGAAAAACCGGAAGCGAGCCAGAATGCGAAGCAGCAGCCTGAGATTGAAAACGGCGTCCCGGATCCGCTCACCGGGCTTCTTGTTGAAGAGGAAAGAGCAGCTTCAAGGCCTATGGCCATTGTTATAAACAACCACAACAAAGCGCTGCCCCAAAGTGGAATCGGCCAGGCGGCCATCTGCTATGAAGTTCTGGCTGAAGGGAATATAACAAGGATAGTTGCGATTTTTCATGGCGCCGACGCCCAGAAGATAGGGCCTGTGAGGAGCGCGAGGCACTACTTCATAGACTTTGCCTTTGATTATGACTGCATATTCATTCATCACGGAGGAAGCTACCAGGCATATGACGCGCTGGCTGACTGGGGTATTGCGAGCCTGGATGCGATGACGCTTCCAGGAGCGACTTTCTGGAGGGATCCAGAGAGGGTGAATGTTCCGGGAATGTTTGAGCACAGCTCTTATACGGGTTCGGATCTTTTAAAAGAGGCGGCTATCTCCAAAGGGATTCGAACCCAAATAAGCCAAGAGAAGAACATAGGCTTTGAATTCTTTGAAAAAAGCGCGCTCTTGCCAGGTTCGAAGCCTGCGGCTAAAATCGAGGTGCCCTTTGATTCCGGGTACGAAGCCGGCTTCCTTTACGATGCCGCAAAGGGCGTCTACCTAAAGACGCACAGCGGCGCGCCGCATATGGACGACGCGTCAAAGGAGCAGCTTTCAGTGGAAAACGTCGTCATTCAGAGGACGTCGATATATTTGATTCCAGGAGATGAAGCGGGCAGGCGCGAGGTCAAGACGATAGGAGAGGGGACGGGCCTGCTTGCGACGCGCGGTGGATATGCGCCGATTTCATGGCGCAAAGACTCTCACTCATCTCCTACCAGATTTTTCTTCGAGGATGGCAGCGAGATGAGAATGAATAAAGGCAAGACTTGGATATGCGTGATCTCCAATGAATTGGAGATAGAAATTTCGTAGGGGCATATGCTGATGCTCATTGGAAAGCTGCCGTTTTGGAACCGGATTAAATGCTGATTTACTGATTTGCGGCAGGATGCGCCTATGGGCCGGCTCAGAGCAAGTCAGCATTTGCTGCACTTATGCTTTTTTACGCAAAAACTCATATGGAGAGGACATGTGCTTTGGAGAAATTTCGCTCCGGATTCGTCTCAATAATAGGAAAGCCAAACGTCGGAAAATCGACTCTCATGAATCTGCTTGCCGGGGAAAAGATATCAATTGTATCAAGCAAGCCTCAGACTACAAGAAACAGAATAAGGAGCATCCTCACAAGGGACGGCTTTCAGGCAGTCTTCATTGACACGCCTGGAATCCACAAGCCTTCCAGCAAGCTTGGCTCCTACATGGTTAAAAGCGCTGAGAATTCCATGAATGAGGTGGACTGCATCCTCTATCTGGTGGAGCCAAGGCTCAAGAAGCTCGCAGGAAAAGATGAATCGGGGAATCCCTCCTATGATTTTTTTGAAGGTGACAAGATAATACTTGAGCGCCTCAGAGCCGTAAAGCCGCCTGTAATCCTTGTAATAAACAAAATTGACACGGTGAGCCAAAATGAACTCTTGCAGGTAATTGATCGCTTCAGGCCGCATAATTTCGCGGAAGTCATGATGATTTCCGCTTTGAAGGCGAAGAATACGGACGAGCTTCTTGAAATTGTCATGAAGATGCTTCCATTAGGCCCGAAGTATTTTCCCGATGGCATGGTGACGGATCAGCCTGAAAGGCAGATTGCAAGCGAGCTTATCAGGGAGAAGGCGCTTATTCGCTTGAAGGAGGAAGTCCCTCATGGCGTAGCCGTGGAGATCCTTTCGATGAAAAATGTCGAAGGCAAGAAAGATTTGATTGAAGTTCAGGCCAATATTGTCTGTGAAAAGGATTCGCACAAAGGCATCATAATCGGAAAGGGCGGCTTGATGCTAAAGGAGATTGGCACTCAGGCGCGCAGAGACATTGAGATGCTTTTGGGAAGCCAGGTAAATCTGCAGCTTTGGGTCAAGGTCAAAAAGGGCTGGAAAGACGATGATTTCCAGCTGAAGAGCTATGGGTACGACATAAAGAGCATTTGAACAGCGAATCTGCCCGAACGATGAATTATTATGGATATTATTGGTTTGTCAAGGGTTTTCGAGAATTTTTTGCTGCCAATATTTCTTCAGTATAACTTCCCTATGCCAGGCAAAGATATATTTATACAGTAAGAGCCGGATGTTTGCCTTAAAATGCTCTGCCACTTATGCCTATTCGCTTGGAACGGCAGCCTTTAAGTCTTTAGACTGCCAGCAGTCGAGCGCGCCATCCGGCTTTATAGAAATCGATTTGCGCTTTGAATGCACCTAGGGACAGCGCAAATCAGCATATCAAAACAAGGGGGAGAATTGAATGAAATACGGAGAATTATATTGGATGCTTTTTGAGAAATCAGGAAGCCTTGACGCGTATTTAAGCTATTGCAAAGCGAAAAGGGGATTGGCGCTTTGAGCGTTTTTAAAGCCAGAGGAATTGTCATTAAAGAGCGCGAGGCCGGCGAAGCCGACAAGCAGCTTACGCTCTTCGTTAAAGATAGAGGAAAGATAACCGTATCAGCTAGGGGCGCCAGAAAACCAAAAAGCAAGTACCTTTCTGGCGCTCAGCTTTTTACATATTCTGATTTCATAATTTACGACGGAGGAAGGTTTTTCTCTCTAGCGCAGGTCGATGTAATAGAAAGCTTCTATGAGCTTAGAACCGACTACAGAAGGCTGTGCACAGCCAATTACATGGTTGAGATTTGCGATAAAATTGTCCTTGAAAATCTGCAGGCTGATGATGTGCTGCATCTCCTCGTAATTTCTCTTTCTCAGCTGATAAAAGGAAAAAGCCCTGAGCTTGCTGCCAGGGCCTTTGAGTTCAAGTTTTTTCAAATGACCGGACTGGAGCCGATTATCGATTCATGCTCCGTATGCGGGGCTTCTCTTCTAGGAGGCTTGTCATTCGGGGCGGAAGGCGCGCTTTGCAGCAAGTGCGAAAAGCATGGATTCGCTCCTTTGTCTGAATCTTCTCTAAAAGCCTTGAGGCATATATCAGAAGCGGATGCGTTAAGCCTATTCAAATTCACTCTGGATGAGGCGTCTTTGAATCAGCTTAAGGCATGCGCAAGGATTTTCATGAAGCACAACTACGATGTTTCTCTTAAAAGCCTTGAGCTTTTGGACTGAAAGGCATTTCCCTTTAAAGGCACTTTCGAAAAGGCTTATCGACTCAATGCAGAAAGGCAGCTGAATGACGCATCAGCCGCCTTTTTTATTGCAGGATCCATTGGCTTTAATTAATTATGCCAGGCATATCTAAAATGGAGAAGCTTTTCTCTTTCTATTGCCGCTTCATCCGGCCAAAGGCGCCGTTCGCCCCAAGGGCTTGCTCTAAGGCCAAGATCCTAAGAACTTGACCTTAGGTTAAGGCCGTTCGGGCTTGGCTCAAATGTTCGTTTGACAGGGCTCAGCAGCCGCAGTCTTTTTTCCCTTTGGGGATGTTGCCGCTGATGCCAGCGACAAACTCCGGCTTCTGAGGAGGCGCGAAGATGTCCAGAGGGAAGTCAAGGCTGTCAAAGAACTCACACGGATTCAAAGGTGAAATATCCTCGCACTCTTCCGGTACGCAGAACCCTCTCGATTCGACAGTGAGGTTGACAACTCTGAACAGTTTGACAATGCTGAAAAGACCAATCGTGACCAAAACTTCATTAGGTACGCGCTGATGGTCATGGCAGTGTTTATCTTCGGGGAAGTTGTGATGTCCTCTCTTGTGGTGGAGGTCGGCTGTCAGCGCCACAGATTTGGCTTCAACCATGATGAACGGCTCGGAGTCGATCGTCTGTGAATCATTGAAGCTTCTGAAAAGATCTGTGGATATGGCCAGATCGCTGCCGATGGAGCCGAACAGGGTGATCCTCTTGTTGAAGATGCTGTTGGCGCGTATGCAGCCTATGACAGTGCCATCTGCTTCACGGAAAGTTAACCGGTACTCGAAAACGTACTTGATGTCGATGTCCCAATAGCCGTTTTTGAAGGGGTTGGGCTTCTTGTCTACGATGATTATCTTTTTGATGCGCAGAAAATCGATCGTAACGGCCGCCGCGTTATCTGGCGGATCAATGATGTCGCCCTCGTGAATATGCTCATCGCCCATGCATACATGCTCGGCTGATCTGGCCGGGCCGATCTGCGCAGGAGTCAAGCAGTCTTGCTGCCTGCAGCTGTCGTAAACCTTTAAAGCGATGATGCATTCTTCCCTGAGCCTTTTGGGATTCAGACCGTCCGCGTAAATCTCATTGCGGTGGAGTGTAGAAGAATTCAATTCAAATGCTCCCATTAATTTACTTACCTCCTTGTGAGTTTCTTTTTCTGTCTCTCCAATTACATAGTATGTACAAGGCATTATTTGGTTACAGTTCTTGGCCTGTTAATAAAATATTTTATACCCTTTTATGAATGCGGCCTCTCCGAAATCGTCAAGAAGATGCTCTTCTATGTTTTTGGCGGAGAAAACCCACATTCAAATTTTATGAAGTATATGGTATAATTGATTCTAATCTTGATTGTACAATTTTCAGGCTCAAGACGCGGCTGCTTCTAAGCCAGCTCGCAGCCGCGCGCTTTAAGCCCGAGGACGCTTTAAAGCGCATGCGCGGGAAAAAAGGAGGGGCGGGGCGAAGCCTCGCCGCAAGAAATGATATATTACATAAAAGGAACAATCGAGCGCAAGATGGAAGGCGCTGCGGTAATAGACAATAATGGGACGGGATGGCTTGTCAGCATGTCCAAGTCAGCTCTGTCAAGGCTCCCAGAGATAAATGCGGAAGCGAAAATCTTCACCTATATGCAGGCGAGAGAGGATGGCATCTCTTTGTTCGGCTTTCTCTCAACTGACGAGCTCAAGATGTTCACCCTTCTAATCTCTGTTTCTGGAGTAGGGCCGAAGGTTGCTCTTTCCATACTGGACACAGCAAGCCCCGCTCAGGTGATGATCGCCATTATGGCGGATGACGCCGCAACGCTGAGCCAAGCTCAGGGGGTTGGAAAAAAGATAGCTCAGAGGATCTCTCTGGAGCTTAAGGACAAGATAAAGAAAACATCGGAAGCTGCCTTCGCCTCTTCCGGAAATCAGCAGAGCCTGGCTTTTTCAGGAGACAGGCAGGATGCCATAGACGCGCTTGCCGCTCTAGGCTACAGCCAGGGCGAGGCGGTGAAGGCTGTAATGGAGGTTGCGTTGGAGAATATGCCTGCAAGCCAAATAATAAGGCTTGCGCTTAAGAGGCTGGCAAGCGGCGGCTAATTGAAAGGGCTTGGAGCCTGGAACCCGCAGTCCCATAGAGGCTAGCGCGCATTGGCATGACTGATTCCATAAATGAAAGGAGTGGCTGGGCGAGGCAAGTGAGCTTTGCCCAAGCCGTGCAAACATGTCTGAGAGCATAATAACCAGCTCGTTTCGCGAGGAAGATGACGGCATTGAGGTCAAGCTCAGGCCGAACTCCTTCGATGGATATATAGGGCAGGAAAAAGTGAAGAGCAATATGAAGGTTTTCATTGAAGCCGCAAAAAAGCGAAATGAAACGCTTGATCATGTCCTGCTGTACGGACAGCCTGGCTTGGGAAAGACCACTTTGTCAAACATAATAGCCAACCAGATGAACGTCGGCATAAAAGCAACCTCGGGTCCGGCCATTGAGCGTCCGGGCGACATGGCTGCGATTTTAAATGACCTTGGAGAAGGGGATATACTCTTCATTGACGAAATCCACCGGCTGAACCGGATAATAGAAGAGATACTGTACCCTGCGATGGAGGATTTCGTTCTGGATATAATCATAGGCAAAGGGCCTTCGGCAAAAAGCATACGGCTGGAGCTTCCGAAATTCACGCTGATAGGCGCGACAACCAGAGTGGGTCTTCTGACGGCGCCCCTAAGGGACAGGTTCGGGGTGATACATCATCTGGAGCCTTACTCGGTGGACGAGCTGAAGCAGATAGTTTTCAGGACGTCTAAGGTTCTTTGCGCCGAGCTTACGGAAGAAGGCGCGGAGGAGATAGCAAGAAGAGCCAGGGGGACTCCTAGGATAGCAAACAGGCTCTTAAAAAGGGTCAGGGATTTCGCGCAGGTCAGATTCGACGGAGTGATAAGCCTTGAAGTAGCAAAAAAATCTCTGGATCTTCTTGATGTTGATACGGTTGGGCTGGATAATCTGGATAAAAAGATGCTCAAGGCCATTATGGAAAAATTTGGCGGAGGCCCCGTCGGGCTTGAGACTTTGGCGGCATCCATTGATGAGGAGAGCGGCGCCATTGAGGATGTATCAGAGCCGTATCTGCTTCAGCTGGGCTTCATACAGAGGACTCCCAGAGGAAGGGTTGCGACTGATCTCGGCTACAAGCATTTTGGGCTTGCCAGGGTTTGAATTTTATATGGAATTTAGAGCCAATGGAGGAATTGTTTTCAAAAATCAGGCGATAATAAAAATGTAAGCTCTATCCAGTAGGATGAGGAATTGCTTGGTAGCTTTAAGCAAAGCTTCATCCGCCCAGGAAAAAGAAGCTTCCCAGAAGCGGGAGAACCCCGCGTTTTGGCGAGCTCTTTTTTTGCTTTTTCTGAGCTTCAAGAGATTTGCGGGAGAAGAGAGCGCCCATAATATACCGATTTTCTACTGACTCCAAAAGGAACGCTTGATGAAAATCTGCACGCCGATTTGCAGTCAAACGCATCTGTTTTCGTAAGCAATCAGTATAGTATGGCCGAAGGCGGAAACCCTTTATGCTCCATTCCTTTAATCAGAGCGCGGAATTAGCGTCTAAACGCAAAGGGGAGGTTAACACGTTGCATTATATGAAAAGCATTATTATCGCCGTACTTATTCTTATGACATCTGCGGGATTCATTTTCGCCTCGCATGCTTCGGCGCAGAGCGCCAAGCGCGACGCGGGGATCCGTGAGGATGCAGTCCCAGCGGAGCTGGAGGCGGCGCATAGGGAAAATATAATTTCAAAGGTAAGCGCTAAAGGCACCGTGGAGTTCGCGCAAAAAACGGGTATTTTTCCGCGGAGCCAGGCGAAGGTCAAAAAGATCCATGTGCGGGCTGACGACTATGTCTATCCGGGAGATGTACTGGTGACCTATGACGACAGCCATCTTCTGGAGCTTGAAGATCAGCTGGGTGAGGCGAGCCTAATGCTCAAAGTCGCCCGCACCAACCTGGAGGGCGCGCAGCTTCCCCTGTCTGAAACGGAGAAGATTCAAATGGACGCGGCTGTGGTTCAGGCGCAGAGCGCTCTGAATGAAATGCAGGCTCAAATTGAGCCGTTGGACATAGCTATAGAAAGCCTCAACAGAAAGCGCGTGGCTGCTCTGTCATTGTATGAGCAATTGCGGACTGCCTACATCAGCGGGCTTGTTGAAAAGAAAGATGCGGACGTGGCAAATGACGCCCTTAAGGAAATAGATTCGCAACTTCAAACCGCCTCTTCCCAAAAGAATGCTGCGCTCTTGAGCATACCCGCCGCTGAAGAGAACCTGCGCCTTGCAATCAAGCAGCGCGATGCCGCACTGAACATCAATAGCGATCCTAGGCTTGTAAACCAGGTAAACGGGCTGAAGATAGCGGTGGAGCAGGCGGAGCTCAGACAAAGGCAGATCAGGAAGCAGATTGACGATTTCATCCCTGAGGAGATTTCAACCATTGAGGGATCGGTCATATCAGTAAACGTGGCTGAAGGTGAAACCGCCGCGTTTGGAAGAGTCTTGATGGAGATAGCGGATACATCGCCTGAGAATATGAAGGTAGTTGTAAATGTTCCTGAAGCTGACGCAAAGGACATGTCTCTCGGACAGGAAGCCTTGATAAAGGGGAGCGCTCTGGGCTCAAGCGTCTATAAGGCGCAGGTGTCCCAGATATCAAGCGTAGCCCTGAAAAAGCAGATAGGAAGTTCATACGAGACTGTGCTTACTGTGGAATTGACTCCTCAAGAGCCCGATGAGAAGCTTAAAGCGGGGTTTTCCATAGAATCTGAAATCACTACTGAAATTTCTGAGGGAGCAGTTGTAGTTCCGCTCATGTCCACTGTCTCCGAAAAGGATGGAAACCAATACGTCTACGTTCTTCGGCCTGATTATACGGCGGAGAAGCGAGAGGTCTCGCTAGGCGGTTATTCAGGAATATATGTCGAAGCTTTCGGAGTGGCGGATGGAGAGCTGGTTGTCGTTAATCCGTCAAGTTTGATCATGGATGGGGCAAGCATCAATCCAAGCAGCTACGTCGCTTGAGGTTTTTCGATAAGCGCTCTTTTAAATTTCATTAATGGGGGCTGGCCAATGCTTTTTAGTGATTTCATAATACAGATTGAGGATCTGACAAAGATTTACTCAGTGGGAGAGATAGAGGTCAAAGCCCTTAGAGGCGTGTCGCTGCGTGTGGAAAAAGGCGAGTTTATATCGATAATGGGAGCCTCCGGCTCGGGAAAGTCTACTCTCATGAATGTTTTGGGATGTCTTGACTCCCCGACATCCGGCGTTTATCTGCTGGATGGGAAGGATGTATCCAAGCTTGCCGGAGGCAGCCTCGCAAAGGCTAGAAACAAGCAGATAGGTTTCGTATTCCAATCGTTTAATCTGTTGCCGAAGCTATCTGCAGCCGCGAATGTGGAGCTGCCCATGATCTACGCGGGCGTAGGGGCAAAAACCAGAAAGCGGCGGACGTACGCGGCTCTGGCTAAAGTAGGGCTTGAAAACAGGATGAACCATAAGCCGAATGAGCTCTCGGGAGGCCAGAAGCAAAGGGTTGCTATAGCCAGAGCGCTCGTAAACGATCCATCCATCATTCTGGCGGATGAGCCTACGGGAAATCTTGATTCCAAGTCCGGAAATGAGATAATGGAGATCTTTCGCGAACTCAACGCGGAGGGCGCAACCATCGTCATGGTGACTCATGAAAGCTCAATAGCCAGGCAGACGGAAAGAATACTGAGCTTCAAGGACGGACGCATAGAAAATGACTCCGCCCGCCCCTTGCAGCAGATCTTTGGAATAAGAGGGGTGAGGCCGTGATGCTGGCGGAAAGCATCGCCTCAGCCGCTTCAAGCGTCTTTGGAAGCAAGACCAGATCAATTCTTACTATGCTTGGAATTGTCATAGGGATAAGTTCAGTCATAATGATTTCTTCAATCGGCAGGGGATTCCAGGAGAGCGTCAACAGCCAGTTTGCCAAGATGGGGGCTGCCAGCCTGCAGATCACCGTAAAGTACGATACTGACGTCACTGCCAAGGATTTGCTTAACTTGGATGATGTCGACATTGTATCCTCCCATCCCCGGGTGAAAGAAGCGGCGCCGCTTCTTCAGTCCACCGGAAAGATTCAGCTTCTAAACCCGGAAGATTACCGTGAAGCGTACATCCTGGGCTGCACGGGGGATCTTAAAAGCATTCAGACGTTGGATATGAGACAGGGAAGGTTCCTGGCCGGGCCTGATGTCTCCAATTCAACCAGCTCCGCTGTCATAGACTCGAATCTGGCACAGAAAGCATTTGGCTCCGCGAACCCTATAGGAAAGACCATTCAGGCTTCCATGTGGTTTGGGACGGCGCCGCTTACGGTTGTAGGCGTTTACAAGTCGGATGAGTTCGGAGCGAATTACTTTGAGCTTCCCTCCATAATCTATGTGCCGATTACTACGCTCATGAAGATGGACAACGTTTCTAATATTGACGCCGTTTACGCCAACGTAGACGATCGAGGCTCAATGGAAAGGATCTCATTGGAGATTTCCAAGCTTCTCTCCTTAAGCCATAGGAACGAGGACAAGTACAGCGTGCAGAATCTTCTGGATCAAATGGATGCCGTAAACACCATAGTGTCGGACGTTACGGGCTTTGTGAGCCTTATAGCGGCAATATCCCTCTTTGTTGGCGGCATCGGCGTCATGAACATAATGCTCGTGACCGTCACTGAAAGAACGAGAGAAATAGGCATAAGGAAGTCTCTGGGCGCCACGGACTGGAACATCCAGCTGCAGTTTCTTGTCGAAGCGGTCATTCTAACCGCCACAGGGGGGCTTATAGGAATCGGCGCCGGCATTTTGGGGGGAACGCTTCTGGGGTCGGTGATAGATGTCAAGCCGTCAGCTTCCATTTCCAACATATTAGCCGCAGTTCTCATAGCTGGCGCTACAGGGATAGCCTTTGGGGTATATCCTGCTAGAAAAGCCGCGAAGTTGGATCCAATCGAAGCTTTACGCTATGAATGATGCGGGTGCAGGTTGCTTGGCGGCAAAACGCGCCGCGATTAAGGGGCTGGATTATCCGGCCCCTTAATAGGCAAAGGCTGATAGTAATTAATATGCGGATTAGCAAATTTAATAATATTCAATGAAAATCAGTATATTTTGGAAGTTGACTATCCTCTTAAGCTCTGTATAATCCACCTCCAAAATAGAAAACTTTCATATGCTATACTGCTTTTCATATAATATTACCTTTTTTGGAGCTTGATTATACAGCGAGTGCAAAATGCCAATTTCGGCATTTCGCACTCGCTGTACAATCAAGCTTCAAAAATAAGCAGTTACATATGCAATCAGAAAGCTCTTCCCGCAGCTAAGAAATTTCATGCCTTGCAGATTGCTTTTTTTTTCAAAAAGTGATACAATTCAAGTCATAATATATTTGCCTCATTTATTTCTGTGAGCTTAAAAATCTTTTGAATTATCCATTTTCACTAATTTTTACGCGTAAAGGTGTTGATGCGCTTGTTTCTATTCTGGCAATGGGGCAAGTTGCTTTGAAAGGGGGGAGCTCGCGGCTTCATGCAAGGCATGAGAGCCGCCAATAAATATGCTGAGAATTTTAAAGAAGTTTCAGTACAATGCGCCAGTTATCCTTACATATGCGTTGATATCCGGCATTGCTCTAGTTTTAAGCTTGCTTACCAGCAACTTATCGAATCATTATGTATTCAGCGTCTATCGTTCGCCGCTTACCGACCCTCTGACATACCCAAGGCTTATAATGCATGTGTTCGGACATGTGGACTTTAACCACTACTTGTCGAACTTTCTTATTATTCTGCTTGTGGGGCCGATGCTTGAAGAAAAGTACGGATCGGTAAAAATGCTTGTTATGATACTAATTACAGCTTTAGTCACAGGCGGCGCGTTCCTGGCCGTTTCGGGCGGGAATACGGCTCTTCTTGGAGCAAGTGGAGTCGCTTTCATGATGATTCTCCTGAGTTCCTTTGTCAATTTGAAAAAGGGCAGGATACCTCTCACCGTAATCCTTGTTATAATTCTATACCTCGGCAAGGAAGCCGTTTCAGGCTTCACCGCCACAGACAACATCTCCCACATCACACATATAATAGGAGGAGTATGCGGAGCCTTGCTGGGATTTGCCTTAAACCGCAAATACGCCTTGATCAAGAAGAGAGATTCCGTCGATCCGCCTTTGGAAGGAGACTCGGATCTTATCGAAAAGGCAAGGTAGATATAAAGCGTGCGAATCAATTGCGAAGCTGATGCTAATGGATATTCGCCTTCAAAATCGAAGTCATTGGCATACGCGCGTCGCCTTTCCAACGGGCAAAGCCTGCCGGAGTTAAAAATAAGCTTTGCAGGCAATGATGCGTGCAAAGCTTATTTTTATGCAAAATTTATCTTTAATGGCCTATGAATTTAAGGAGAATCATATACCGGTTTTCAATTCTCAACCTGAGCTTTATTTATTATGCGTGGCTAGATTAATTCCAGAAATGTCAAATCGAATTGGTCATTGTATTTCACAGTGGAGCCATCAACGTACGCAACCAAAGCAACACCACAAACAGAATGTCTCCTGCAAATGCAGCGCTCGCACTTGCAGTTTGATAAAAATAGCCTTTTCCAGAAAAGCAAGTTCACTCCTTCTTATTTCCTGTTTTGCTGCAAATGATAGCCTAATTTCAAGAATAATTTCAATATTCAAAACAATGAATCAGAAGGAGGATATTAATGAAAAAACATTTATGTGCCTGCTGATGTTTGCATTGGTGATTGCAAATATTATTCAGGCCGGCGCATCATCTCTTGAAAAAGGCAATCCCGCCGCGATTTATTCATATGACATGATTATTCTGCAGAATGGCTCTTCAGTGGATATCAATGGTTTTAATGATTATACCGCTCTATTCATCAACGGCACTTTGATATACCGCTTTTCATCAAATGTTCCTTTTTTGGAGCTTGATTATCCATTGAGTGGTGCGAAATGCCGGTACCGGCATTTTGCACTCGCTGTATAATCAAGCTCCAAAAAAGGCAATTTTATATGAAAAGCAGTATAACTGAATATGAAGTAATCTTCAGAAACGACAGATCATTGGCGCCTGTCAGATTGATAAGTGAAGAATTGGGCGCTGATGTAGGATGGGACGGCGGCAAGCGCGAAGTCTCCATCAAAAAGGGCCAAGATGAGATCGTCCTTGCCATCGGCAAGGACAAAGCATATGTAAACGGCAGGGCGATAGCATTGGACTGCCCTGCCGTCTTATACAGAGATAGAACTTACGTCCCGCTCAGATTCATAGCGGAGAATTTGGATGCGACAGTCGACTACGCGCCGAGAATGGCTGTGCCTTTCGAGCGTTATTACTATGGCACTGCAATGCCGGTGTCCCCCGGCAACACGATTGTAAGGTATTATCCGAACATAATAATAGGTCAATCACCCCATAGCTAAAGCTAGGGGCTTGCAAATGCAGTCCTAATTGACTAGCCTAAGCCTGATTGACTAGCCTAAGTCTTGATCGGCTGACCTAAGTCTTAACTGACTACGCCGTCCAAGAATATAGGCGGAGCGACCGGGCAAGGCCAGCCGCATTAACGGGTGCGAACCCCGTCCGGCAAGGTACGGCCATGCCGCTGGCGGCAGCCGTGGAGATGCTCCGGCAATGGAGCGTTTTAAGCGTCGGCGGCTGGGCGTTGGGCCTGAAAGCTGTTGAGCCCCGAAAAAATTTAGCGGGGAGCGCGCCGGCGGCGCCGCCCGGCCGGAAGGCGATGCGCCGCAGGCGGCAAGGCTGGCGGGCGGCGGCGGCCCGCAATCAGGCCCCGGCCAGGGGGCGCATCCGCCATGCCCGGGGATGAGCGGCTGAATGGCGGCGAAGCTGGACGGGATAAGTGAATTGCCGGCTCAAAATCCCCAAATGGCGTCCGCGCCGCTGCGCCGCCTCATAAGCA
>JAISZB010000322.1 GCA_031269465.1 Clostridiales bacterium
ACTAATGAACCTATCCTGCCTTCCATATTTTTGCCGATTTTAGCGGAAATAAAACTTTAAATAAGTGATGGTTTCATCCTTAGTGGTGAAGCGAAGCTTCATAGTAGTTTATATGAAAAACAGTATAGTTGTTGCGCTACGATTAGCGCTACCAAGAATGCAGGATTTGCTTATAACGCTATTGGCGCTATTTCAACCATATGTCTATTGCGGCAATGATATTCTAGGTTGACACTCAGCTTTCCAAGCCCGAAAGGACTTTGAAGCAGGATAAGCTCCTTATCCAAAATTTAGAAAAGTCTATTAGCAAATCTGATAATAAGTCAAAAGGTAATTAAAAAATATTTTTAGGTGGATTTGAAGAGAGTTGAAGAAAAAAGGGCATGACAAAAAGACCACCTGTAAGAACAGCCAGATGGCATAAAATGGAAATATAAGTTCTCCCCCAGCGGGAGTATACAGTTGATTTTTGTCCAGCAGTCCAAAAATCAGACGGATAAGTTTCCGTAATGCAGGCGCGAGTGCCCGTTTGTGTTTATGTGTTGAAGCTTCTAAATATTTCTTGCTGTAAAAATCTTTATAATCAGGCGGATGATTTGTGGCACTGTTAGCAGCTTCCAGTAAGTAATGCCGTAAATAAGCATGCCTTGCCTGCCAAGGTGTTTATCGTAGGCTTTAAACTTGCCAGATTCATTAGGCGGCCATGCAGCGCAGGCATACTTTACTAAAGAATCATGCGATTTGAAAGCCTTTATCGCGCCTATTTCCGGCAAAACACCGGCTGCATATACAGGTCCATTGCCTGGAATAGAGGCAGAGCATTGATATTCATGGGCATTAAAACCTTTAATAGTCTGCAAAATAGCATTATTAACCGCTTCAGCTTCTTTTTCATATGCCGCCTTTAAGCAATTGAAAGATGATGCAAGCGCTAATGCAACGGGTTCATACAGGCATTTATCCAGCCGGCATGAATTTCTAGCCGCTTGTTGAAGCAGTTGGGCAGTCGCCTCGGGGCTGGTAAAACGACCGCGCCCTTTTTGATCAACATAATCTGTTAGGTCAGACAAAGGCATAGAAGCAATATCCTCTGTGGATAAGAATTCCGCAAGGACAGCGGATGCTGTAGCGCCATACTTGTTCGAAAAGGGCCGGCGGCCGTCATCAATAACGGCTGATTCACTGAATTTTAAATATATATTCGAGAGCATAAAGTTTTTTTCGCGAGCAACAGCCTCGACCAAGCGGAGCCGGCGCCTGGCCAGGCGTTAAAGAGCAAGATACTGACTGCCGCGCCGCGGTTCAGATCGAATCTTCCCAACGCGGTCAAAGTCCGCTAAAGCAAAAGCGCCTGCCGGATCTGATTTACCCTCGCCGATGAACGTTTTCTTATATGCGAAAGCAGTCTTTGGGTTAAGGCGGCGGACTTTCGGCTCAAAGGGCATAAGCATTTCAGCCGTTGAGAGAAAGCCGGCTATATGTGTACTGCAGACAGACGTTGATTCCATAGCGATTGCCAAACCGTTGAGTTGCTTGCCTTTCATAAACGCGGCTATCTTATCCGCAAGTACTGTGGAGCCTGGCTGGCTGTTATCCGCGTTGCATTTGAAAGTTTTCCGCAGTAAAAATCGGTATTCATCTGTCTTGGAAGCTTAAGTTTCACTTCCAAGGTGCTAAATGCCGATATCGGCATTTAGCGCTTGCTGTACGTAGAAGCCTAAAACAGGAACTTCAGTGCCAGAAAACTCGCGGGATTTGATGAAATCAACCGCTTTGATCCAATGTCCTGCAATTTCATCGTTAGTGGTGAAGCGCATCGTCATAGGTGTTCATATACAAATCAGCATAACTATCAAGCTAGGCGCATATGTACAGGCAGAAAACGGCAATTCGCCCGCTTCGGCTTGGGACGAGCGGGGCGATAACTCTCATTGGCTTGATGACTTATGAGCTTTTAGCCCGAAAGAACTCTGTTCTATCCAAACGGAGCGCCAACCGGCCGAAAAACATAATCAAAGCCACATAAACCGGCAACTGGGCCAAATTGTTGATTAAGCGGACTGATGTAAAATACGCACTGGCCGCCGAGCCGTACATAATTGCATTCCAAAGGTAATTAAGCCCGAAGGTGACAACCGCAGTAATCACAAGCCTGGACAGCAGCACTCGAACGAGGCTTACCGGCTTTCGGTACAAGAAAGCCGCGTAAGTGAAATTCGCGAGCATCTCACTGACGGCGTATCCGATGAAATAAGGCCCGACAGGCTTGGCGATGAATCCTATCGTGTCGGCAACGAAGCCAAAGGCCAAGGCTGCCCATGGGCCGTACAGGATGGCCACAATAGCCCCTGGCAGATACGAAAAAGTGATTGCCTTGAAAGTAGGCGACAGGTATATGGTGAACTGGCTCAATACAAAATGCAAGGCCGCCATCATTGCCATGACCGCTATATTCTTTGTCTTGAACACATCTTTGGCGGAGAAAAATCGGCGCACAAAAACACCTCCATTTATGCTTGCATTTACATTGCAACCGCATTACATAAACGGAAGACTTCATTCCATCATGCACAGCGGATGCGGAATCGCACCGCGGGCAAAGCCCTTCGTCCGGCGGCGACCTCCCATCCGCCGGCACTTGACGCGCGATTCCTACTCTGATTCTTCGTGGATTTTTTTTTGCTTTGCTGCCTTGACTTTTTGCGCCATTCAACCTAGCCCTTCCTAGCTTAAAGAAGCGGCGTCCTAGTTTTGCGCGGCTTTGCAGATTTTTCGCCCTCTTATGCAGATGCGCATATGAAAGAGCACATTTTAGAGTGCGGAATGCCTATATCGGCTTTACGCGCCTTGAAATCAGATAATCAAGCCTCAAAATCAGCGCATTGGCCACGCATAATTGTATCCTGGCTGATGCCTATGTCCCCAAGATGCTGATTTGCATATGAACCTCTATGATGCTACGCTTCACCTCTAATGATTAAAGTCGTCACACATTGAATTTTAGGTCCTGATTTTACAAATTCCACAATTGCTTCAGTAATAAAAATTCAGATTTTGGAACTTGATCATACAACTGGAACGGGAACAATCAATCTCTAAAATAGATGCAGCAGCAACCCCGCTGACTATGTGCGCCTAAGGCGCACGATGCGCGCATAGGACGCATTTGCTATGCAGTGGATGGCCGAGCTTCCAGCTTTCGAGCCAAACGCTATGAAAGTCAGTAAAGCGCCTCTATGGGCGGCAATTCATGCAGGGAGTTCTCCGCTTTCTCCTTTCAGGCTTAGGAATACGCCATATCCTCAGGAGAAAACGCATTCATCAAGACGACTCGCCGCTCTTTTTCGCAACCTGTATAACGTGCTTCGCCAAAACGCTGGCAGACACTGTGCCGACGCCGCCCGGCACAGGCGCGATCGCCTCGACAACATCCATTGCGGCTTCAAAATCCACATCGCCGCACATGCTGCCATTCTCCAACACATTGATTCCCACATCAATGGCAATCTGACCGGGAGCGAGATGTCCTTCTCCTACAATCTTGGGACGGCCCGCGCAAACTATGAGTATTTCCCCATTCCTGCATTCGGCGGGCATGTCCGCCGTGCGCGTATGGCGCATCGTCACGGTGGCATGCCTGCCAAGAAGCATCATGGCGGCAGACTTTCCCACTACTAAGCTTCGTCCAGCCACCACCGCTTTCTTGCCCTTCAGATCGATTCCGTAATAATCTAGAATCTCCATGCACGCCTGAGCGGTGCACGGCGCAAATCTGGTATCCGTCCCGGCAAACACGCTTGCCAGCGACAGGTCTGTAATTCCATCTACATCTTTTTCAGGGTCAGAGAGTTTCTAACCTTATCATCATCCATGTACTTGGGCAGCGGGCGAAACAGCAGACGCCATGCATTTTGCTGTCGGCGTTCAGATCCAGCAAAATCTCCACCAGTGCGTTTTCAGTGCAGTCTCCGGGAAGCAACACCCTCTTAGCTTGCACCCCGACCTTTTCGCAACGTTTTATAGCGCCGCGTTCATACGCAATATCTTCCTCGCGCGCACCCACGCGAACGATTGCAAGGGCAGGCTCAACCCCTTTGCTTTTTCATTTTCTCCACTTCATGGGCCATTGCAGCGTTTAAAGCCTCAACAACCAAGGCGCCATTTAATATCCCAGCCATCATCAGCCATCCTTGGAATGCGCCTCGCCACTGCGCAACAAATATACCGCTTTTTATCAAATGTTCCTTTTTTGGAGCTTGATTATCCATTGTAGCCTGTATAATTAAGCTTCAAAAAAGGTAATTTAGTACGAAACCTCTTTAGGGGGTGCCAATTGGGTCAAAGGGCGGTTTTGCGTATGTAAGATTACAAATAGCCATAAAGTGACACATTTTGCGGTCAAACAGCCGCACGAAAAA
>JAISZB010000013.1 GCA_031269465.1 Clostridiales bacterium
CAAGCCCGACGCCCGGAGGACCTGGTGGCCCGACGCCTGGAGGAGCTAGCCCGACGCCCGGAGGACCTGGTGGCCCGACGCCTGGAGGAGCAAGCCCGACGCCCGGAGGACCTGGTGGCCCGACGCCTGGAGGAGCAAGCCCGACGCCCGGAGGACCTGGTGGCCCGACGCCTGGCGGAGCAAGCCCAACACCGGCAGATCGGAAGTGCGGCGGGGAGGGACAGAGTGTTCCCTCTGGGGGTGGTGGGGGCGTCGGGCTGGCTGGTCGCGGCGTCGGGGGCGGAGGTCCTGCGGGGGTCGGGCTTGCTCCTCCTGGCGTCGGGCCACCAGGTCCTCCGGGCGTCGGGCTAGCTCCTCCAGGCGTCGGGCCACCAGGTCCTCCGGGCGTCGGGCTTGCTCCTCCAGGCGTCGGGCCACCAGGTCCTCCGGGCGTCGGGCTTGCTCCTCCGGGCGTCGGGCCACCAGGTCCTCCGGGCGTCGGGCTTGCAGGCGGGTTTTCATGAGGGGTAGGCGTTGCGTATATAGGAGGAATCACAGCTCCGCATATTCCTATGACAACGTCATCCTCAGTTCCTAAGAGTCCATCTTTTCCCTTGCTGTAAACTTTTTCGCTATTAGCTATTTCAATGTATATGACTCCGTTGTATTCTACTAAATCGTAGATGTCGTCATCTGTTCCCGGCAGCCTGTCAAGACCGCCAGAGAAGAGCACGCCAGCCTCTTCATTTTCATCCAGCAGAACGAAGGTGTTGTTTCCAAAATCCACGTATATTCTTTCATTTGCAGATACTATGCTTTCACGTTGCTTGAGCACTATTTGCACTGTTTTAGAAACAGAAGGATCTTGTTCTGAAATCGCTGTTACCAAAAATACTTCGCCTTCCACAGCCGAGTCGGAAACATTCACTCTCGCTGATTCGATGGCTGATGCAAGGCTGAAGCTCGACGATCCAGAACCAGTCCACGTTACGGCGGACGATCCTGTGCCAGTAACCGCAAAGCCTTCTATATCCACAGCGTCTCCCGGCGCTGCATAGATCACGTCATCTTCGCTGGGATTGCCGGATGTGATGGTAATGCCTGATATAGCGCTGCTATTTACAAGGCTTTCTATCAGAGCTCTTCCGTCTTCCGTCCAGCCTCCATTTTCTTCAAGTCCGAATCTAGTGTAGTTGTCTGCGGCATTTTCTGCGGATCCATCTCTTGTTGCCATTTGAGCAATCACATTTACGCCGTAGTAATAATCTTCAGCAGGTTCATTATAAAGGATCACAGAGTTTAGCAAAGGCCCTGTGGCATCGCCGGGAATAACTGGTGAAGCCCAGTAAGCCCATCCAGCGCTGTCTATAACCCAGTAGTTTCCTACTGGAGATCCTAAGCTCTTCCACTCTAGCATGGTAACGACTGATGCTTCAGGGGTCTTTTTAGCATAAACGCCTTGGCTGTTCTGATCAAAAGGGCCTAAATCTTCCACTCCATTTTGATCTATGTAGTCTTGATCGTCTCTATTTCCATTTGGAGCAGGGAAATAGTACGTGGAGCCGCCCATATTCCATTTCCAATATTGACGCAGCTCGGTGTCATCCACTGTTGGATCATTTCCAGTCGGGACATGGGGAAGCCATGTGTCGGTGTCATCGATGTTGCCGCCCACCAGAGGCGTTGACTTGTTGCTTGAAGGATTCGACTTGATGCCCGCTCCTTCTCCAAGCTCCATGTACTCATCCAAGCGGATGCGGACATAGATCGGCTGGGAGCCCCAGTTTTCAACGTATACGTCTTTGTTGTCTCCGCAAAAATCATCATGCAGCGTACCGCCTGGCACTCCCGCCCCTTCGCCTTGCCATTGATTAAGGACCGTTGCGTTGAAATTCGTCCATGCGAAAGTCCCCGTGATTATCAATGCGGCGAGAGCAATGGCGGTTAGGGCAACAGTCCCTTTTCTCCTGAACATTTCCTCACTCCTTTAATTTTGCGCCGCAACGCCTTTTCCCTTTGCCGCAACCCCCATTACAGCTGCAGGATGATGATAAGCATTGCAAACGCATTTGCGGCGTCATATCTGTACGATGCTTTTGCGCCTTGCACCGCAATAAAAAAGGCGCATAATTCGCCAGCCGGCACAATGCCCCCCTGGCCGGTGCCTAAACCAGTCTCCAGCCCTATCGGTAGGCAGATTTCCCGGTTTTCCATTCCTGTTGCCAGGAAAGCTTTGGTTAGACAATGCCAAATTATTAAGAGCATGCAATTATACGACAATTTCGCATATATGTCTACCAAAACTGATGATACTTCATTTTATCACAGATTTATCTAAAACGCGAGTGCTTTTAATAGTTTTTTTTACAGAAAACGCTTTGATTTTACAATTGCTTGTCGAAACCTGCTTTGTAATCATGTTGCTTTTCTGGTAATAAACAAATAATTTTGTCGATTACTGATTATAAATGTTAAATAATCAAGTGGAAATTGTATTCCAACTTAAGCAATTATGAGTAAAATTGATATTTTAGTTTTATAGTTAATGAATAGACTTATAAATTTAGATTAATTATAAAATAAAAACGAGTCAACACTTTATATAAAAGTACTCCAACATAAACTTTTCTTGAAGGGTTTTTAATAAGAGCATGATTTAAATTGAAAAAATTTTTAGTAAATCAATTTTGGATTCACATTTCGTTAAGATTTCCAAGACTTAAGACTCTTAGTTTAAAATCTCTTAGTTTAAAATCTCTGGTCTTTAAACTCTAGCGGGAATCAACCTGAGTTCATTGACTCAAGCGCTGATTTTACAAGGTTTTTACATGTGCATTCTTGCTTTTCGCTCAGCTAAGTTTTAAGACCCAAAATCTCTTAGTTTATAATCTCAAATCAACAATGCTTTAAACTTTTTTAGCCATGCAAAATTAAGGCTGAATTCAAACCCTCCTCCGCTAAACTGATAAACAAAAGGACGCGCAGATTTTTGAGCTAGATTATACTCTTTCAATGTGAGAAATGCCGATATCTGCATTTCGAGTTCGCTGTGCCGTCAACTTCCAAAATCGGAGTTCTCATATGCTCATCCAGTGGATAGTCCGTAGGATATACTGATGCGCAGTCATAAGCAAATCAGTATGAAAAACATATCAACAGAGGGGATTATTCGAGATTGTCTCAAACTGACAGATTCAGGTTTGTTTGCTCCATTTTAAGGAAGATGCTGCGCAGAAATATCTTATTTGGATCCGTCAAGCCTTTCGCGGCTCGCAAGCCGTGCAGGTTCAGCGGCTGAAACGCCTGAAGACTCATTTTGGATGCAATCTGGCTTTCATAACCTACGCGCCTTTGCGCTGCATGAAAGGCCGCATTGCAGAAGGGACCCTACGGCCTAGGCATGATCCCCTCTCTTTGGCGTTCATGGTATTAAAAAAGCATCTTTTTGAGAAAGATTATCCACTTTCACATTGCATGGCCAGGCCAATGCAAATCAGTATAACTGCGGTCTTTACAGCAAAAAAAGCCCTTGTTACGCCGGGCTTCATACGAAAAGGGGAAATCTCTGAAGCGCGGCCACAAGAGCTGTATACTTAATATACATGAAAAACCTTTAGCCAATCTTTAGCGGCAAGAAAATTTTAAAAATTCCGGTGATCCTAGCACTGAACTTGCAGATATACCGTTTTGCAACCAGAATTGAGTTTTTGGTGTGTAAGCTTTCAAAAGCCAATATTAAGCATTCTTCTGCAGCAAAGCTTCACTTAATAAATCATCGGCCATTAAGGCTTTTTGCATAAGGAGTAGCGCTTGAACAGCCATCTCTGAGATGGACGGAATGTGCCAAGGAATATAAGCGGCCTGCTATTCGGCAGGATCTCTATTGGCCGATCGGACTCATCCGAGATTTCACCCCATTTGTTCAGGGTTTCCATCTCTATGCGGTACGCCGCGCCTTTTCGCTGAGCGGCAGCTTTTCGCGATGCTCGAGATTGCTGTCCGCAATGGCCATCACCGCGCTAACGTCATCCACACTGTGGAAAATTACAGGCATTGACGTAATTCCGGCAAGTGTTTGCAACGCTTCCCAGCCAGCATCTTAGCCGCCTACGGCGCGGATCCTGGCAAGCCCCGGTTCCCCTCATGCTTTTCACAAGCGTTCTATCGCCGTTGTCGATGATTTGAAAGGGGAGCAATTCTCCAATCGGAAACTCCGCAGCGCGCTCACCCGATTTATCCGCAAAGGGGGCGAAGGCATTGAATATTCCGCCGAAAGCGTCAAGCGCGCCGCTCGCTTTAGCGCAACGCAACTTTCAACGCCCCCTCCGGAGGCGCACATAAGCCTCCGCAACTTTACCAATCGCCGCGCCTATGGTGACGGCTTGGGAAATAAAGCTCCGCGCTGCGCAATGCTGCGCGGAGAAGTTTTTATCGCCCCTTCGGCGGCTGAATGCATAACCCGCCGGACATTCTTGCATTCGAGGGCATCCCTGCGTCGCGTCGCCAGGGATGCCCCCTGCAGATTTGACGTATAGAGCCAACGCTCCGAGCGCCCATTTCCATCATGCTCCAGCCTTTTCGGACAGCTTTGCAGATTTGCAGTAAAATGCGCAGATTTTGGAGCTTTCAAGGCAAATCCGCATCCCTGCAAGCCTTCATATAGCCCAGCAAATAAGGGTCTTTGCCGGTTACGGCATTTGCCGCGGCAAGGCTTATGACTGCGCCCTCTTTGGTTATATCCATTATCACAGAATCAAGCCCCGCTAACATTGCCGCGGCAAGCATCGCATGATTTAGGAATGATCTCTTGGGCAATCCGAATGAGACATTCGAGAGCCCCGCTATGAGATGAATGTCCGGATATATCTCCCTAAGCCTCCTAGCCGCGTTTAAAGCGTGAATCGGAGCGTCCCATTCTACCGACGCAGTAATTATCAGAATGTCAAGAAAAATCCTTTCGAAGGGCATCCCGTTTTTATGAAGAGTTTCCACAATCTCAACGGAATTTTCAATCCTTCGCTCCTCAGTCTGAGGAATCCCTCCTTCATCTATCGGAAGAGCCACTACGCTAGCGCTATGCTCTAAAGCCAGTTCCAAGACGCCCTCGAATTTTTCGGGCTCCAGGCTTATCGAGTTTATAAGAGGATTGCTCAGGCTCGCGCCTTTAAGCGCCCGCTTTATGGAGGATGGGTTTGCAGAATCTATGCTTATCCTGGCCGTTGATGCATCGCGAACAATTTCGGAAGCCCAAATGAGCTTTTCAGCTTCATCATCGAAGAGTCCGGCATTGATATCAATGTAAGAGGCGCCGCAAGACTCCTGCTTCATGGCCATATTACGGACGAACAAAGCGTCCATTTCTTCAAAGGCCCTATATGCGGATGGAACCGAGCAATTCAGTTTTTCGCCTACAACTATCATTAGATCCCCGCTTTCATCAGGCAGCTTTCAAACTGCTTTTTTCTGAGGCGCATATGAAACCTCCTGTATTAGAGGTTGATTGTACAGCGAGTGCAAAATGCCGATATCGGCATTTCGCACCACTCACAGAATATCCGGCCTCCGAAACAGGAGCATTGACTGCGAATCGGCACAGGACGCTCTCTAAACAAAAAAGCAGGCTAAAGCCAAGGACGCGTTATAACGCGTCACATTATATAGCTTGACCATGCAGTTTTGAATTATGCGCCTATAAAAAGAAAGTGGATGAAGCCTTTTTTCCATCCGTCCTTTAAATGCAGGCGCAAACCCAAACAGGAATCGTTTCAAGCGCGCCTTTGATTAAGTCTTGAAAACAGCCCTTTATTCGCTATAAGCTCATCATAGCGGCCTTTTTCTATGATTTTCCCTTTATCCATGACAAGTATTTGATCAGCCCGCATTATTGTAGAGAGCCTATGGGCGATGACTATGATGGTGCGGCTCCCCACGAGGTTCTCTATGGCTTTTTGGATCTGCAGCTCCGTCTCCATGTCTATTGCCGAGGTTGCCTCGTCAAGTATCAGTACAGGAGTATCCCTTAGAACGGCCCTTGCAATTGACAGCCTCTGCTTCTGGCCTCCGGACAGCCGGGTTCCGCGCTCTCCGATGAGCGTGGCGTAGCCGTTTGGCATCCGGCTTATGAAACTGTCTGCGCAGGCTGTTTTCGCCGCTTCACTTATCTGGGAAGGGGTGGCGTTTTCTACCCCGTACGCTATATTTTGCGCTATTGTCCCGTTGAAGAGGAACACATCCTGAAGCACAATGGATATCTGACGCCTCAGCGACTCAAGCGAGTATTCTTTGATGTTTCGCCCGTCCAGCCTCACCTCCCCCATTTGAGGGTCATAGAAGCGCTCGATCAAAGAGACTATCGTGGTTTTCCCTACGCCGGTGGGGCCTACTACGGCTATCATCTGGCCGGGCTCCGCCTTAAAGGATATATCGTCAAGAACCATCTCATCTAAATTATATCTAAACGTCACATGGTCAAACTCAATTCTCCCCTTGCAGGAATCGATTCTAGCCGCGTCCGCGCTCTCTTTTACATCGGACTCTACATCTAGAATCTCGAACACCCTTACAGCGCTTGCGTAAGAAATCTGGGCGTCTTCGAAAAGCCTTGACAAAATCGCCAGCGGCTGATAGAACAGGCTCAAATACATGAGAAACCCGATTATATCCGATACCGACATGCTTCCCCTCATGGCGAATGCGCCCCCGACTCCCACCACTATGACTGTGCCCATGGATGTGAGGAACTCGATTCCAGGATGAAACAAGGCATTCGCAAAATTTGCCCGTACATTGACATCTATGTAGCGCCTGCAATAGGCGGCCATTTTATCAAGCTCCCTCTGCTCTTGCCCGAAAGCCTGAATCTCCTTCATTCCCGAGATGTTGTCCTGAGCGGAAGCGTTCAGTTCGCCCAGAACCTGCTGATTGATCCGGAAAAGAGGAGCGACCTTCTTTGAAAAGAAGCCGCCAGCCCAGATGACAAGAGGCACGGGTATCAAAGTTATCGCGGCAAGCGTGGGGTTTATGGTAAATATTAGAACCGCAACTCCCAGAATCACCAAGAGGTTGCTTATAAGATCCGGAAGCGCGTGTGCTATCAAGACTTCCGCCTGCCTGGTATCATTTATCATCCTGCTCATAAGCTCGCCTGTCTGCTTGTCCTGGTAGTAGCGCATCGACAAGCTCTGAAGCTTCTCATACACCACGGCTGTCAGCTCGCCGACAAAATTCCATGCAGCGACGTGGCTTATTGCCAGTGATACCCATCGGCATGCGGCTCTTATCAAATAAGCTCCCGCAAGCATAAGCGAATAAGAGAGAAGCAGCCTCGCCGTAACCGCGCCAGGGGTTTCCAAAGAGCTTATAAGCCTTCTCACGATTGCTGGAGTGATCAGATTCAACAGCGCCCCTCCGATTATCCCCATACACGCCAAAGCCAGCGTCTTCCAATGCCTTTTTGCCATCAGCACAAGCCTTTTGGTAAGATCCATCGTCATTCTCCTTTTGTTTTTAATGAATTGCGCTTGCTATGCTGACGCGCGCAGCAATTATACTGATTTGCATATGGAAGTTGCTATTTGGAACTTGACTATACAGCGAGTGCGAAATGCATTTGCACCTTTCAATGGACCGTCAAGCTCCAAAACAGGTACATTTGGCTGCAAATCTGCATTGCTGTTTTGGAGCATGCCTGCAAAGGCTGAAAACTGATGAGCAAGCTAAAAACCTGCATCTTTGACCGCGCGCCCTGCAACAATTACGATGTTATCATAATCGGATGTCAAAGACTAGTTAGAGTTTAAAAAAGAAACCCTCAAAGATTTATTTAAGAACTCTAAAGGCTCCAGAAATGGACATGCTAAAAAATAATCGATAATTTCAGACTTCTTTTGGGATTCTTATTGCGTTTTTTTGGAATAGGTGCTATACTCTTAAAAGTATAAGTCATCGTCTAGATAAGAGTGGGTATGCGCCCACTCTTATCTTACGTTTCGGGCAAATTTGCAGCCTGCTTGGCCGTTCCTAAAAATGCTCCAGGGAGCGCTTTAAGAATTCCCAAGCGCATGTGCAAAGCTCACTGTTCGGAAAGAGGAGCGTTTTATGGCGTCAAACAATATTGTTTCAGAGGTCAGGGAATTGATCGCCCCTGTCTTTATGAACTCTCCCTGCGAGTTGTATGACATTGTATTCGTGAAGGAGGGATCATCCTGGTGCCTTCGAGTATTCATCGATAAAGATGGAGGAGTTGCTATAAACGACTGCGAGCAAATAAGCCGGGCCATCGAAAAGATCCTGGACGATAAGGATCCGATTGAGCGGTCGTACACACTGGAAGTGAGCTCTCCTGGAATCGATCGCCCGCTTAAGAAAGATTCAGACTTTGAAAAGAACATTGGAAGGCAAGTGGAATTGAGGCTGTATAAGCCTATCGGAAAGAAGAAGGAATTCATCGGAAAGCTTCAAGGCCTAATTGATGGAAGCATCTCAATAATAGACAGCGAAGGAGCGGCTCTGTCCTTCCCGAAATCGGACGTTTCACTGTGCAGGCTTCACATTGTATTTTAGAAAAGCGCCGCCTTTGAAAGAGTTTTTACCAATTTGCAGTCAAACTGGAAATCGGACGTCCTCCTTCAAGGCTCGATTGATATCGGCATTTCGCGCTCTCTGTACAGCCGAGCTAAATAGAAACTTTCACATGCAAATCAGTATAACTGAAAAGCTTGAATTTCACCCGCCTTTTCCAGCAATAAAACATATTAGGCTTTTGGGATCGCCCGACCGCCTCAGTGCCGGCCCCAGCGTGTTTGAACGCCGCGACGGGGACGGCGGAAGGTTCAGCGGCGAAAGAGGAGGAAAAAAGAAAAATGAGTCAGGATACGGAATTAATTGACGCTCTAAAGGAGATTTCCCGCGACAAGGGAATCGATCAGGATGTCATCTTTGAAGCCATTGAATCGTCTCTGGTCACTGCATGCAAGAAGAATTTCAGCACGTCTTCAAACATCAAAGTGATCATTGACAGAAGCAATGGCAGCGTTCTCGTCTACGTGCAAAAGACCGTGGTTGAGGAGGTAGCGGATCCAAACCTCGAGATAAGCTTGGAGGCGGCAAGGAAAATCAATATACGCTATGGCATAGGGGACATAGTTGATGTAGTCGTAACGCCCCGAAACTTCGGGCGCATTTCCGCCCAAACAGCAAAGCAGGTGGTAGTGCAGAAATTCAGGGAAGCGGAACGTGAAATTCTTTACAAAGAGTATATCATGAAGGAGCGGGACATCGTAACCGGGTTGGTTCAGCGCAAGGATCGAAAAAACGTCATAATTTCACTCGGCAAGATTGACGCGGTACTGCAGCCTAACGAGCAGATGCCCAATGAGGAGTACAAGTTTCAGGATCGCATAAAGGTTTATGTAATGGAAGTAAGGCAGACTACCAAGGGGCCTCTCATAAACGTCTCCCGGACTCATCCTGAGCTTGTGAAGCGCCTTTTCGAGCAGGAAGTTCCTGAGGTTTACGAAGGGATTGTAGAAATCAGATCCATTTCCCGCGAACCCGGGAGCAGAACCAAGATAGCCGTTCACTCCCGCAATCCGAACGTGGATCCCGTCGGGGCGTGCGTGGGCCAAAATGGCTACAGGGTCAATGTCATAGTCCAAGAGCTTGGCGGGGAGAAAATCGATGTCATAGAATGGAGCAAGGTGCCGGAGAAATACATTGCGGCAGCTTTAAGCCCCAGTGAAGTCCTGGCTGTAGCAACCTGTCCTGAAGAGCAGAGCGCCAAGATAGTGGTTCCAGACTATCAGCTTTCCCTAGCCATTGGAAAAGCGGGACAAAACGCTAAACTTGCCGCGAAGCTCACAGGTTGGCGCATAGACATCAAAAGCGAGTCCCAGGCCCGCATGACAGACTTCATCCCAGCATCCGCCTATGCCGAGTTTGCGAGGCTTTGCGAAGAAGACAGGGATGATGCTAGATGAAGCAGAGGAAAATACCGCTTCGCAGGTGCACTGGATGCGGGGAAATGAAGAGCAAAAAGGAAATGGTTCGCGTCGTCAGGAATGACGCCGGTGAATTTTTCTTGGACAGGACGGGGAAAAGGTCAGGGAGGGGCGCCTATGTATGCCCTAACTTGGAGTGTCTGGGTAAAGCCCATAAATGCAAGGGCTTAGAGCGTTCTTTCAAGCAGTCTGTGCCTGAAGACGTCTATGAGAAGCTGAAGGCGGAGCTTAATGGATAAAGATTTTTTGCTTTTTTTGGGCATGTGCCGGAAGGCGGGCAAAATCAAGATTGGAGAATCCTCCTGCGAAAAGGCTTTAAGGGATCGGCAGGCGCACCTTGTGATCATAGCCAAGAACGCCTCGGAAAATACCACAAGAAAGTTTGTTAACAAATGCTTTTACTATAAAGTTCCTGTCTACTCCATAAGCTCCAAGGAGGAGATAAGCGCCGCCATAGGAGAGAACGGCAGGGCGGTTTTAGCCATCGTTGACGAAGGCTTCGCAACCGGCCTGGAAAAGCGCATCAAAATTCAAACGCCCCCGGCAGAAGAGGATACATGAGGGAAAAGGCCTATAGTGAGAGTTTAGCCTTTTGATTAATCGTATGCGCAAGCATATGCCGCTCCGCTTAGCATCAAGAATCAGTCCGCATTGAAAGCAATCCCGAAGTCGGATAATGCCGGCGCAAGGCTTGCGCATAATAAGCATAAGAGAGGATAATGATTGTTTGGATCAAAAATTCGATGAAAACCAGAATAAAGAAAGCCAGCCGCAAGGCTCAAGCCAGCGGCAAGAAGTCCAGCGCCAGGAGGAAGCCCCAAAAAGCGACAGCCAGAGCCAGCCGCTGAAGCAGGAAGGCCAAAGCCAGCCGACGAAGCAGGAAGGCCAAAGTGCCAAGCCGGAAAGCTTAAAACCCAGGGTTGAAGGCTCAAGCTCCAGAACGGAAGGGCAAAGCGGCGGACAGCGCCGAGAAGGACATAGCGGCGCCCGCCAAGGCGGCGGGCAGCGCCGCGATAGTTCAACTGCCGCTCGCGAAGGTTCAACTGCCGCTCGCGAAGGGCAAAGCGGCGTCCGCCAGGGCGGCGGGCAGCGCCGCGATGGTTCAACTGCCGCTCGCGAAGGTTCAACCGCCGTGCGAGAAGGGCAGAGCGTCGCCCGCCAGGGCGGCGGGCAGCGCCGCGATGGTTCAACAGCAACCCGAGAAGGACAGTCTCCTGATGGCGCTCTTAAGCGTGAGGGACAAGATAGCTCTACCCACAGGCGCGAAGCTCAAGAGACTTCCCAAAGACGTGAAAGCCAGGGCGGCCAGCGCCGCGAGGGCGGAGTTCGGCGAGACGGCCAGCCAGGGCAGCGCCGCGAAAGCGGATCGAGCCAAGGCCAACGCCGTGAAAGCCAGCCCAGAGATTCCCAGCCTAGAGATTCCCAGCCTAGAGACTCCCAGCCCAGAGACTCCCAGCCTAGAGACTCCCAGCCTAGAGATCCTCAGGCTCGTGAAACCCAGCCCAGAGATTTTCAAAGGCGCGACGGAACTCCAAGAACCCAAAGCGGAAGCCAGCCAGCCTCTGGCGCAAGAAGAGACGGACAGCCAGGCGCCTATCAGAGGCGCGACGGCGGACAAGGCCAAACTGGCGCGCCAAGGCGCGACGGCGGACAAGGCCAAACCGGCGCGCCAAGGCGCGACGGCCAACCCCCTAGGCGTGACGGCCAAGGCTATCAGTCCAGCAGCTACACCTCAGGCGACAGGCCCGGATACACCAGGCATGACAGCTCTTCTCAAAGCTCTGCCGGAACAGGCGGGCCTCGCAGAAGCGGGCCGGGAACCTCAAGCGCCGGAAGCTACGGCCCGAGACGGGAAGGCCAGAGCCAGCAGACAGGCAGCTACCGCCCCAGCCAAGGCGCGG
This sequence comes from Clostridiales bacterium, assembly GCA_031269465.1. Lineage (GTDB taxonomy): Bacteria > Bacillota > Clostridia > Lachnospirales > WQUN01 > JAISWZ01. Next base: position 11,879 of record JAISZB010000013.1, read on the forward strand.
GCAGCTATCAAAGGCAAACAGGTACAGGTTCAAGGCCGAGCGGCGTCGCGTCAGGCGGCGCTGGAAAGCGTCCTGACTATGCAAAGCGCGACGGCGCCAGTTCAGGAGGGCGTCCGGATTTCAAACGAGACGACAGCCGCCCATCCTTCGCAAGAGGAGGAAGCGCGCCTGGCAAGCCTCCGTTTGGCAAGAAGGACGAAAAGAAAGTAGAGCAGCCCTCTAAGGATGATAGGAAGCAACTGTTCAAGAAAAATGAGCAAATGCGTACGGAAAAGGCTAAAACCAAAAGCGGGGAGGCTGACACCAAGAAGGAGAGCAAGCAGTTCTTCGAGAAGGGCGCGAAACTTAAACCCGGCGCCCCCGTACGCAAGGGTGCCGCCCCTAAAATCATCCCCAAAAAGATTGAGCCGGATATCCGCCTAATAAAGATAGCCCGCACTCTCACAGTCAAAAGCTTGGCTGAAAAGCTGCACCGCTCCGGTGCGGATGTCATCAAGGCCATGATGAAGATTGGCGTCCTCGCGACAGTCAACCAGGAGATAGACTTCGATCTTGCAGTCAAAGTAGGCGAAGCCTTCAATGTCATAGTCGAAGAAGCAGTAGAGATCGATTTGTTTGAGCAAGCGTTCTCCGAGGTCGAAGAAGACGATGATGACAGAGAGGAAAGGCCTCCGGTCGTAGTGGTAATGGGACATGTCGACCACGGCAAAACTTCGCTTCTTGACTCCATAAGAAACGCCAGCGTCACCTCCACAGAAGCCGGCGGCATCACTCAGAAGATTGGAGCCTACACTGTATCGATAAACGGCAAGTCCATAACCTTCATCGATACTCCGGGCCATGAAGCCTTCACCGCGATGCGCATGCGCGGCGCGCAGGTGACCGATATAGCGGTTCTTGTGGTAGCTGCGGATGACGGCGTCATGCCGCAGACAGTCGAAGCCATAAACCACGCAAAAGCTGCGAAGGTAGACATCATCGTCGCGATAAACAAAATTGACAAGCCGAGCGCAAACCCTGATCGCGTCAAGCAGGAGCTCACGGAATACGGCCTTTTAGTTGAGGATTGGGGCGGCGACATCATATCAGTGCCAGTTTCCGCAACTCAGAAAACCGGAATAGATCATCTCTTGGAAATGATAGCTTTAGTCTCTGAAATCAAGGAACTCAAAGCCAACCCCAACAAACCGGCGAGAGGCGCCATAATAGAGGCCCAGCTGGACAAAGGCAGAGGCCCGGTTGCAACAGTTCTAGTGCAAAACGGCACGTTAAAGGTTGGCGACACTGTTGTTGCAGGCGCTTGCTTCGGACGCATCCGCGCCATGATCGACGACAAGGGCAAAAACGTTAAAAAAGCGGGGCCTTCAACTCCCGTTGAGATCTTGGGCCTTGCCGAGGTTCCTATGGCGGGTGACGCATTCTATGTCGCCCAGAACGAAAAGCAAGCCCGCATGCTTTCAGACTCAGTTATCGCCAAGGGCCGCGAAAACTTGATAAAAGCCACTCCGCAGAAGATATCCCTCGATGACCTGTTTACTCAGATACAAGCTGGACACGTGAAAGATCTGAACATCGTCATAAAAGCCGATGTACAGGGCTCAGTTGAAGCTCTCAAAACCAGCCTTGAGAAGATCACCAACAGCGAGGTTCGGATACAGATCATCCATGGCGGCGTCGGCGCAATAAACGAGTCTGACGTAATGCTTGCTTCTGCTTCAAACGCGATAATAATCGGATTCAACGTCCGTCCAGAAGCTTCAGCGAAAAATGTTGCTGAAAACGAAAAAGTAGACATCCGCCTCTACAGGATAATCTACAACGCCATCGAAGACATTACCGCGGCTATGAAGGGCATGCTTGATCCCGTATTCAAGGAGAAGGTCATAGGCCACGCTGAAATCCGCCAGCTCTTCAAAGCATCAGGAGTCGGCACTATCGGAGGCGCCTACGTCACTGACGGAAAGATAACCCGCAATGCGCAGGTTCGCGTAATCAGAGACGGCAAGGTAGTCTACGACGGAACCTTGGATACGCTCAGGCGCTTCAAGGACGATGCGAAAGAAGTCGCCTTCGGCTTCGAATGCGGCCTTCTCTTTAACAAATTCAATGATATAAAAGAAAACGATGTAGCGGAAGCCTACATCATGGAGGAAATACCAAGGTGAAGTCCAGCGGCAGATTAGCGCGCATCAATGACGAGATTTTGAGAGAAACCTCCGACATAATCCGATCAGATCTCAAGGATCCGCGCGTCGAAACCATTGTAAGCGTCCTGAGAGTGGAAACCAGCTCTGACCTTAGGCACTGCAAATTATATGTGAGCATACTCGGCGACAGCGAGAAGCAGGAAGAAGCATTCAAAGCTCTGGAGAACGCTTCCGGCTTCATCCGAAAGCGCTTGGCGGAACGCGCCAACCTCCGGCTTACCCCAGAGATTCGATTCATATTTGATGATTCTTTGGAGCATGGATTCAGGATGCATAAGCTGATAGACGAAGCCAATCGCTCCATAAGGCAGCGCGAGAAGGCAGCTAGCGCCGAAGCATCCGAATGAGCGTCTTGCGCAAGACTCGCGCCATGGCGATTATAAATCAAACGCACCGATTCTGGAGCCTGATTGTCCATTGAACCACTGGATAATCAGGCTTCAAAATCAGACTAATGCTGTGCTTATAGGTATATATAAGCTAGAAGGAGGATAACGATTCTTAATACAGACTCAATAAAACAGCTGCAAGGCTTGCTTCTGAGTTCAGACGGCTTTGTGCTGGCCGGACATATCAATCCTGACGGAGATGCCATAGGCTCTTGCCTGGCTCTTGGCATGGCGTTGAAAAATATGGGAAAAACCGTTCATGTCCTGCTGGAGAGCTTCAGCAACAAGTTCAGCGTCATTCCGGGATGCGACCTCATATATTCCGGAAGCATCGAAGAGCTCGATTTCAACGTATTCATAGCCTTGGACTGCGGCGCAACGGATCGCCTCGGCGAGTCGGCCAAGCTCTTAAGCCGCGCCAAGATCGTAGCCTGCATAGATCACCACGCAAGCCATGAAAGCTTCGCTCCATATACGTGCCTTGATCCCCTCGCATCGTCCACCTGCGAACTCGTCTATCAGCTAATTTCACCTTTGGGACTCTTGGATGACGCAATCGCATCCGCCATCTACGCGGGAATCTGCACGGACACCGGCGGCTTTCGATATGAAAGCTGCGGTTCATATGCCATGGGAATCGTCTCGGAGCTATTAAAGCTGAAAGTCCCTTCCACCGATATATATAATGGGCTGATGATGAGCCGCTCACTTATTGAAGCAAAGGTTCTGAGCCGAGCCGTGGAAAAGCTTCAGATGCACGAGGGCGGCAAGATAGCCGCTACCTTCATGTGCGCTGACGATTTAAACGAACTAGGCGCTGGAAGCCAGGAAGCAGGCGGCGTCGCCGCCTATCTGCTAAACATCGAAGGCGTAGAGGCCTCCCTATTCATATATGAAAAGGCGCGCGGATGCCTGAAGGCAAGCTTCAGGGCGCATACGCTGGAAGTCATGGGCGTGGCGGAGCGCTTTGGCGGAGGAGGACATAAGTTGGCAGCTGGATGCGTCGTTTACGGGGACATAACCAAAGTCTTCATTGAAATGCTGGACTCCTTAAAGGCCGCATACATCCAGATGCAGGCGCCTCTCGCCAATTAATCATATAAAAGCATTGATTTCAAGAAAGGCTAGCATTATGGAAAACATCTCCGGCGTCATAAATATCCGCAAGGAAAAAGGATTTACCTCCCACGACGTAGTCTATATTGTGAGAAAGACGCTGGGGGGCGTCAAAACCGGACACTCCGGAACCTTGGATCCGCAAGCTCAGGGCGTACTCCCGATATTGGTAGGCAAAGCGACCAAAATATCCGACTTTCTCGGTGAATCCAAGCGCTACACCGCCGAGCTCATCCTTGGAAAAACAACCGACACTGAGGATCACACGGGAAAAGTGCTGTCCGTGTCAAACTTCCAGTGGGATGAAGAAGCAATATATAAAGCAGCCAAGTCGTTTGAAGGCGATATTCTGCAGACCCCTCCCATGTACTCAGCAGTCAAGGCGGGCGGCAAAAAACTTTACGAGCTGGCGCGGGCAGGCAAGACCATTGAGCGGAAAGCGCGCCCCGCAAGCATATTCGGCATAGATATCCTAAGCCTGCTTCCCGAAAGAAGCGCCGCTATCCTGGATGTATCCTGCTCGAGAGGCACCTATATCAGGACTCTTTGCGCGGATATCGGAAAAAAATTGGGATGCGGCGCCTGCATGGGGGAGCTCACCCGCACGAAAAGCGGCAGTTTTGAGCTCAAAGACAGCGTCGGCCTGGATGAGTTCAAGCGCCTTTTCAAAGAAGGGCGCTTAGGAGAGATATTGATTCCCATTCAAGACGCACTTGACTTGCCCAAGGCCAATCTTTCCATAGAAGCTGAGAAGCTCGCAAGAAACGGAAACTGCGTCAGCGCGGGAAGCGCATCATTATTAGAGGGCCAAATTCCTGATAGAATCCTCCTAATGCTGGGAGACGAACCTGCGGGAATCTATGATCTGAAAGCCGGAAAAGAAGGCGAAGCCTTATTCAAGCCGGCCGCCTTCTTTTTGAGCCCTTCCCAAGGAGCTTCTCACCTTGGGGAGTAAAGCGAATAGAATCCGTCAATTTGCATGGGCAGCTTCATGCTGTCCATAGAAATATACCGATTTTCATCAATGTTCCTTTTTTGGAGCTTGATTATCCATTGGAAGAAGGCGCGAAATGCATTTCGCACTCGCTGTATAATCAAGCTCCAAAAAAGGTAATTCTCAAAGAAAATCAGTATATTTAAACCGCCTCTTAGCGTGAATCAATCTTAAACTCATGCACGCGTGAATTGAAGTTTGATTCATGCCGGCGAATAAAAGGCTAATAGTATCTTAAAGGCGTCAGAGAGGGTTCAGATGATAACTATTTCCAAAAAAGACATAGAGTTCAGCCATCCTTGCGCTATTGCAATAGGTAAATTTGAAGGGCTTCACTTGGGGCATCAGGCGCTTTTGCTGGAAACTCGATCACAGGCTGCCGCTCTCAAGATCCCAGTTCTGGTATTCACATTCTCCCCTCACCCGCGATGCGTGCTTTCAGGGGAGAGGTACCAATCTATATTTTCCGACCCAGAAAAAGCGGCGATTCTTGAAAAGATGGGCGTTGACATCATGATCGAATACCCCTTCGACTTAAGCGCCGCTAATATGCAGCCAGAAGAGTTCGCTTCATTCATCTTTGAAAAACTAAAGTGCAGAGCACTGGTTATAGGCAAAAACTTCACTTTCGGCAAGGGCGGAGCAGGCGGCGCCCCTCTTCTAAAAAGCATTGGCGGCAAATGCGGCGCCTCTGTCACAACGCTTGAGAGCGTCATGTCTGACGGGGAAAAAGTAAGCTCATCCCGCATCAGAGCCGCTTTAATGGAAAAAGACTTCCAGAGCGCCGCTGCTCTTATGGGACGGCCCTACTTCATATCTGGAGAAGTCTCCCACGGCAGGGAGCTGGGCAGAACGCTGGGATTTCCAACCATAAACCTCATTCCTGATCCAGAAAAGCTCCTTCCAATTAACGGCGTCTACATGACAAAGACAAAGTATGATGGAGAGCTCTTCAACAGCATGACGAACATAGGCGTAAACCCTACGGTAAAAGGCATGAGGAAGATGGTTGAAACTTATATTTTCGGCTTTGACCGCTGGATCTACGGCGAAAGCGTCCAAGTGTTCTTTCTTGAGTGGATGCGAGGCGAAACGAAGTTTTGCTCTGTAGAAATGCTCAAATCCCAGCTTGAAAGCGATGTAATCCAGTGTGAGCGCCGCTTTGGCGCTTGCAGGCGTGAAAATTGCCTTCAAGGAGTTTGACGTCGGAATAAATGCTTGAAGGAGAGGAGAAAAACCCGCAATCGTTGCGGGAAGGTGGCTATATGGATGAGACCAAGGTGAAAGACGCGTTTGAGAACAAAGCGGTGAAGCAGACTATGATTGGCGGCCAAGCCGTCATGGAGGGCGTGATGATGCGCGGTCGGCGCATGTATGCAATGGCTGTGCGAAAGCCTGATCAGACGATTGAAATTATCAAGAAGGATTTGATTCCGCCGTCTGACAAGCTGCCGTTTTTGAAACTTCCTATACTCAGGGGGATAACTTCATTCGTCGACTCGATGGTGACGGGCATGCGAATCATAACCCAATCCGCAGAAATGGCAGGAATGGACTTTGAAGAAGAAGGAGAGCCTTCGAAGTTTGAAAAGCTCTTGGAAAAAATATTCAAGGGAAAGCTTAATGACGCCATAATATATTTTTCTGTAGGCTTGGCCATTGTGCTTGCAGTAGTCCTTTTCATGCTCCTTCCGATTGGCATCGGCCACTTGGCGAGTCCGCTCCTGGGGGAGAATACGTGGGCTCTGGGAATAATTGAAGGCCTGATTCGCATAGTGATCTTTCTAGCCTATATATACCTCATATCGCTTTCCAAGGATATAAAAAGGGTCTTCCAGTACCATGGGGCTGAACACAAAACAATAAACTGCTTCGAGCATGAAGAGGAGCTGAAGGTTGAAAACGTCAGGAAATACACCCGGCTCCACAAGCGCTGCGGCACCAGCTTCCTCCTCATAGTCATGGTCATAGCAATGATAGTGTTCCTTTTCGTCCGCACAGAAACAGTCTGGATCCGCCTTCTCTCAAGAGTAATACTCATCCCCATTATAGCCGGGCTTTCCTATGAGGTCATAAAATGGGCCGGGAGAAATGACAACGCGCTCGTAAATGCAATCAGCTACCCCGGACTGTGCCTGCAGAAGCTGACAACGGCCGAGCCGGACGACAGCATGATTGAAACGGCCATCGCCGCTATGAAAGGGGTTTTGGAAAGTGAGCCGGAGGAAGGTGCGTGAGCTGCTTGAATGGGGACGCGCAACCTTAAAGCCTTCCGGCTCCTCTTCAGACGCTGCTCTTCTCATGGCCGCAGCAGCGGATGCCGTTTCCGGAAAGGGCGTCGGGCATGAGAAAGTCCGGATTATTTCTTCCAATTCCAGCGATTTGCTGGATGAAAGAGCGATTGATATATATGAGAGCTATATTATGAAAAGAGCCCGGCACGAACCGGCGGCTTACATTATAGGTGTCAAGGAGTTCATGGGCATTAACTTCCTGGTGGACGGCAGGGTGCTCATACCGCGCCCTGACACTGAGACTCTGGTTGAAGAAGCCTCTGCGTTTATAATTGGAAAAGGGAAGTCGACGCTTCTTGATATATGCACAGGAAGCGGCTGCATCGCCATTTCCCTAAGACTTATGTGCAAATGCCTTAAATATGCAGCGGCATCGGATTTGAGCCTTGGCGCTTTGGAAGCCGCTAAGCGAAACGCCCAATTAAATGGCGCGAGCATTAACTTTTTTCAAGGCGACTTGTTCGAAGGTTCAATCGGAACCTTTGATGTGATAACCGCAAACCCCCCGTATATACCAACCTCTGCAATCGGTTCTCTTCCTCCGAATGTCAAGCTGTATGAACCATTAAACGCCCTGGACGGCGGCGAGGACGGACTCGGCTTCTACAGAAGGATTGCAGCGCATGCGAAGAGCCGCCTGAACAAAGGAGGCGGCATGTTTCTTGAAATAGGATTCGATCAAGGCGAAGCTGTCTTGGATCTTTTGCGCGGCGAGGGGTTCAAGGCGCATATAAAAAAGGATTTATCGAATCTGGACAGAGTGGCTTGCGCATTTGTTTAGCTGCCGCGGGGATTTTCAATTTATTATGAAAGTTGGAGCTATTATGAGATTGTGGCCTTTGAAAGAGGCTCTGGCCAAGGGTTAGGCGCCTTCCTTCAAAGATGCCGACGCGCTTTTAAATGCGCTGATTTCTGAGCTGGTTTATCCACTGAACCGTTGCAAGCCAGCTCCAAAGTCGGCAGGCATTGATGCCCATTGGCATATCGATTTGCAGCCATACATGCCTATTTGCAGTCAAACGCACCTGTCTAGAAGCTTGGCTGTCCATTGGCATTATGCAGTCAAGCGCCAAAACAGGCCGTTTCATTTGCAAATCAGCATAGACATGGCGAGGACAATTTCGAAGGGAGGAGCCTTCCGGCGCCTATTGCAAAGGCAAGCCGGCGGTGCCAAGCATGTTTGAAAGATTGATTGAACTTGAACTTAAATACGACGGCTTATCCCAAAGGATAAGCGATCCCGAAGCCATTAGCGATCAAAGCCTTTGGAGGGCCTCCATGAAAGAGCACGCGAGCCTGGCCCCGATCGTTGAAAAATACAGGGAATTCAAGCAGACAGAAATAAATATCAATGACGCCAAGAGCCTTTTGGACGTCACAAGTGATGACGAGTTGCGCCATCTGGCCAAAGACGAGCTTAAAGAAGAACTCGAGCACTTGGAAGCGGTATCAGAAGAGCTTAAGCTGCTGCTCATTCCCAGAGATCCCAATGACGAGAAAAACGTCATCTTCGAAATCAGAGGCGGCGCTGGAGGCGAGGAAGCGTCACTGTTTGCAGGCGATCTCTTCCGCATGTACTCCCGCTACGCGGAGCAGCGGCGCTGGAAAACTGAAATCTTAAGCTCCAACGAGAGCGACATCGGAGGATACAAGGAAATAGCATTCATGATCCAAGGCAAGGGCGCCTATTCCAGGCTCAAATATGAAAGAGGGGTTCACCGCGTGCAGCGCATCCCCGTCACCGAATCAGGAGGAAGGATCCATACTTCCACAGTCACAGTAGCTGTGCTTCCTGAGGCGGATGAAGTGGACATAGACCTGAACATGAACGACGTTCGAATTGACGTATTCCGATCCTCTGGAAACGGCGGGCAAAGCGTCAACACCACAGACAGCGCGGTAAGGGTGACTCATGCGCCCACAGGAATTGTCATTTCATGCCAAGATGAAAAGTCTCAGCTTAAAAACAAGGACAAGGCGCTTAAAATACTCCGCGCCAAGCTTTATGATCTCGAGCAGGAGAAGCAGAGATCCCAGATGTCCGCCGAGCGCAAAAGCCAAGTTGGAACCGGCGACAGAAGCGAGCGCATCAGAACTTACAATTTCCCGCAAAACAGACTGACCGATCACAGGATAAACTTGACGCTGTACCAGCTGGACTCAGTAATGAACGGCGCTCTGGATGAAGTCATGGATCAGCTGGCCACCTGGTCCAAGGCGGAAAGCTTGAAGTAATCTGGCGCAACGTAAAACGCGCCTAGGACTTTAGTGCGAAAATACATTTTATGGACATTTGTCCATGCCTCAAACACACAATTGACTTAATATTTTCACTCTTGACGGTGAAACGTAGCGTCATAGGGGTTCATATGCAAATCATCATGGCTGGAATATCCATTAAAGCTTTGAATTATCCCTATAAAATCGGAGCATTTCATCATCCTAAAATCTGGCGGGGTCTAAAAAGCGCGTGTCTGAGCTTGGGGTTCCCTTTATAGGAACTCCAAAAATGCACCCGCCTGCTTGAAAGCAAGCCGCCGAGAGCCTATGGCGCTCTGGCGGCTCGCTTTTTTTCTTTTCACTTTATGAACAGCTTTGACATCTCTCCTCCAAGCATCGGCACTATCGCAAAGAGAAAAGCAGCCAAGAGCTCAATCGGAACCAGAGGGTAATTTCCAAAAATGGACGTGTTTATAAACGGCGCATAGACGCTTGCAATCAAAAAGAGTATGGAGACTATGACGCACTGGTTTAAATATTTGTTGCTGAACCAGCGCATCTTGAATATGGATGTCTTCTCTGATCTGGCTGTATAGGCCCTTAAGAGCTCCCCTATGGCTAAAGTGAAGAAACAGGCAGTTTTGGCTGTTTCCTCTCCGAAAAACCTCAAGGCAAATATGAAGGATCCCAATGCGCCTATACATAAAGCAATGCTTTGGATTGAAACAGAAATGTTCATTTTCTTGTCAATTATAGGCCTTTTTGGATCTCTTGGAGGCTGATCCATTATACCTGCTTCTTTTTCTTCCATGCCAAGCGCAAATGCGGGGAAAGCGTCAGTTATCAAATTTATAGCCAGGAGCTGAATAGGCAGAAGAGGGACTGGATATCCTGCAAGAAGCGCGACGAAAATTACCAGAATCTCTCCAATATTGCATGAAAGCAAATAACATACAACTTTCCTGATGTTGTTGTAAATAGTCCTGCCTTCTTCAACAGCCCGGACAATGCTTGCAAAGTTGTCGTCTGTCAGGATCATGTCTGAAGCTTCCTTTGAGACGTCTGTGCCAGTGATTCCCATCGCGACTCCTATGTCAGCCTTCTTGAGGGACGGGGCGTCGTTGACTCCGTCGCCAGTCATTGCTACTATATTGTCGTTTCCGCGTACTGCTGAAACCAGCCTCACTTTATGCTCCGGGGAAACTCTCGCAAAGACATGGGTGTCATTAGCTGCAACCTTCAGCTCTTCGTCACTGAGTTCATTTATCTCCCGCCCGTCAAGCGCCCTTCCATCCTGCGTGATGTCCAGCTGCTTGGCTATGGCGACAGCTGTAGCTTTATGGTCTCCAGTTATCATTTTAACTATGATGCCAGCCTTCTTGCAGACTTTTATGGCATCCTTGGCTTCATCTCGCGGTGGATCGATCATTCCCGCGAGACCGGCGAAAACCAGATCGCTTTCTTCAGGCTCTCCGCCTTCCGCCATGAATTTGAACGCTACCCCTAAAACCCTCAGCGCGTTTTTGGCGAAAGCGCTATTTTGCTCTGTTATATTTTCCCTGTCTTTTTCAGAAAGATCTAATATCTCTCCGTTTTTGTATATGTGAGCGCATTTTCTCAAAATCTCGTCTGGAGCGCCTTTTGTATACATAATGCATCCCGTTTCAAATGGGTGAACTGTTGACATGAGCTTTCTGTCCGAGTCGAAAGGCAGCTCATCAACCCTCGGCTTCTCCTTTTCAAGAGCTTCCCTATAAAAGCCAATCTTCGCAGCGATAACCAAAAGAGCGCCTTCCGTCGGATCTCCTATTATTTTGCCTTCAGCGCTGTTATAAATGGCGTCGTTGCAAAGAGCCGCGCCTTCGCATAGACGCTTGACTCCCGGACCCAAAGGCGCGCCTCCCGCCCCTTTCTCAAAGACTTCCCCTTCAGCCTGGTAGCCGGAGCCAGTTGCTTCGTAAAGTTTTTCATCTGCGTATAGAGATACTACGGTCATTTTATTCTGCGTCAGTGTGCCGGTTTTATCGCTGCAGATTACTGTGGTGCTTCCCAGAGTCTCAACTGCGGAGAGCCTTTTTATTATCGCGTTGCTCTTTGTCATTTTCTGCATCCCCAAAGCGAGGATGACTGTGACAACCATCGTCAAGCCTTCCGGTATCGCCGCGACAGCAAGCGACACAGCTGTCATAAACATCTCCAAGGTAGCCTCGCTGCGAAAGAATGCCCACCCCGACTGCAACGCGCTTCTTTCTCTCCATATTCCAAGCAGGAAAATCGAGAAGCATACGGCAAGGCATACGATGCCCAAGGTTTTTCCCAAAGAGTTCAGCGCCTTCTGGAGAGGTGTAAGCTCCTCATCCGTTTCGGCAAGCATGGCTGCTATTTTTCCCATCTGCGACTTCATGCCCGTAGCGACGACTATGCCATGGCCGCGGCCATATGTAACCAAAGTTCCCATATAAGCCGAATTCACTCTATCTCCAAGCTCTGTCCCCTCTTCAAGCTCCGCTTTCGCATCTTTCTCAGACGGCACCGATTCGCCGGTAAGAGCTGATTCGTCAATCTTCAGGTTGACGCTGTCGCTCAGCCTCAAATCCGCAGGAATGTAATCCCCAGCCTCAAGCGCTACGACATCTCCCGGCACAATCAGATTTGAAGCCGCTTTTACAATTTGCCCTCCCCGCAAAACCTTCGCCTGAGGGCTGGACATCTCTTTAAGGGCCTTCAGCGCATTCCCAGCCCTATTTTCCTGAACAACCCCTAAAATCGCATTTAAAATCACTATGGCTATGATTACGGAGCCGTCTATCACCTCCCCCATTGCAATGGATACAGCCGCAGCCGCAATAAGTATTAAAACCAAAAAGTCATTGAACTGCAACAGCAATTTCTGAAATATCGTCTTCTCCTTCTTGCCTTGAAGCTTGTTCTCTCCGTGCTCAGCAAGCCGCCTTTGGGCTTCTTCTGAAGATATGCCCGTTTTCAGGTCAACATCAAGCTCCCTGCTGATTTGTTCAATCGACTTAAAGAATGATTCTGACATTTTCTTTTCATGCGCACACTCACGCCGCATGCTCCTCCTTTATAGTATTTTCTCAATAAGTTTTCTCATGCATGCTCAATCCAATGAGCCTGCATGAGAAAACTCTTCATAAGCCCTCGAAATATTTTGGTTAATAGTAAGTCGCAGGGCAATTGAACCTTTATCCATAAAGTGTATATACTGGTTTATATAGGAGAGCGTATGAGGATAAAAGCCAAGCTTAGATATACTGACTTGCATATGAAGCCTCCCCTTTAAGTGGAATGAAAAGCGTTAAAGTTGGATAAATCTGGCGGCGGAATAGAAGCGTTTGACTGCAATCGGCATATCAGCCGCAGTGATCGACAAATGAGCGCAGGCAATATTTAAACCATTATAATTTCCATCATATAGAAATATCATAAATTTTAAAAGCTGTCAATCAAAGCTGAGGAGACAATTATCATAATTCTTCTAAAACTTAAGCGGAGGCTTTATTATGAAGCTGTTTGAAGGGCACATTTAAATTCGCAAGCATAAGAGCGCTTTAGACGTTATTTCATAACAGTGCGTTCGATCATAAATGCCTGTAATCCCCACAATATTATTTTTCAAAATGAAGAAAATAATGTTGGGAATGAAAGCCTGCAATATGGATATCAATAGAGTGCTTGCGTAAAGCGGGGTCGCAAACGTATGCTACGCTTGCCGCAAGGCTTCATTGCCCTCTGTTCCCGGTTGCGCATGATTGACCGCGCATTCTTAGGGCATGAATCCCGCAGCTTGCCTTGAAATGTTCAATTTCCCCCATGACGCCGGGCAAGCCCGAACCACCTGAAAATATTATTGAATCGAAGCAGGAGACCGCTCTATGAAAATTATATCAAACCAGGAATTGCTAGCCAATTTGACTCACTTAAAAAAGGGAATCAATAACTGCAGCTTGAAAGATATAAAAAACATTATTTTCTTCAATCCTGTAAGCTTTTACTTCTTCGTCAAGGACTTCCCCTGCCATGGCAGACAGACCATAGATGACGTATTAGACCGCATTGAGCCTTATATTCCCTTGAGGCTCACTCAGGACAATTTCGAGCTTTTCATAGACAGCGTTTTGGAAACCAAGGAAAATGAAGAAAACATAATCGATCTAATGATAAAAGTCAAAGGAGATTTCGTTTATTCCATTCAGTCTGCCAGATCTCCTAACCAGTGGTCAGAAATTGTGGATACTTGCGAGTCTATTAGGCAGATGAAAGACTCCAAGCCATATCCTTCCCTTTTATAATGATAGAAATGCCTGTTTTAAATATTTGCAGCGCTATGAGTAGAAATGGGGCTTATTATTAAATCCGCAGCTAGGCAATGACCCTGAGACATGAATTTCAGAGGTTGCTTCTATGTTGCACTATGCATATCGCCAGGCTAAGCTAAGCTAGCCCTGTAAAAGACGGTAAACTAGAGCTGTTGAGAAAAACGCCTAAAAACAAGCGTATCGTTTATAATATACGATACGCTTGTTTCTATTTTTGAAACATTAACCATGCGTTAATGAGACGCCGTAATATTATTTGGTTTTTTTGGTTGCAGTCCTTAAAGCTTTACCATCGCTGACGGCGAAATGGTGGGATACATAGGGCCAAACGGCGCGGGAAAAAGCGCTGCCATAAAAATCATGTGCGGCATCTTAACGACTGAGAGCGGTATATGTGTAATCAACGGCCGCACTCCTTGGAAGGAGCGTGTTGACCATGTCCGTGAAATTGGCGTTGTATTTGGTCAAAGGAGTCAGCTTTGGTGGGATGTTCCCGTCATTGACAGCTTTGAACTGATACGCGACATCTACAATGTTGATGAAAAATTATACAAAGATAATTTATAGCTATTCCGACGGTTTGCAAAGTAACTGTCATTTTGAATAATTTTGTCGTTAATGCCGCTATATTTATCCATATGATTTATTAAAAAATATACATAATCTATGAATTATACGAATTAATTGATAAGTTTTGCAATTTTATACATATATCCTCTTCAATTTTGAAAATTTCTACAAGAATTTTATGCTCTTTTGACTGGTGAATAATGCAAATAGAGTTGTCGGAACAGTTCCGATAATTTGTATGAATTAACCGAGCTTCTTGATTTTAACGAATTGCTGAAAACTCCTGCTCGAGGTCTAAGTCTCGGTCAGCGTATGCCCTGTGAAATTACAGCTTCGTTATTGCACAGTCCTAAAACGCTATTTTTGGACGAGCCGACAATCGGGCTTGACGCAGTTTCAAAGATAGCGGTTCGCCAATTCATAAAAAAGCTCAACTTCCTTTGCGGCACTGCGGTTATTCTAACCACGCACGACATGCAGGACATTGAGGCATTGACGGATCGGATTTTGCTCATCGTCAAGGGCATGATCCTGCTTGAGTGCAGTCTTGCAGAGTTGAAAAAGCGTTCATCAGCGCGCAAAACGCTTGTGGTTGAATATAGCGGAACAGCGCCCGAAATCCGCGATGGTTTGAAGCTTTCAGAAGCTAAAGGCGGAAGGCTCGTAATAAATCTTGACCCTGAACTCTTGACGGTATCTGAAGCAATATCTCATTTTGCAGCGCAAACTGATTTGCTTGACGTTTCTGTTTCAGGCATCACATCTGAAGAAATGGTGGCAGAGCTTTATAAAGAGTACAGCATATGAAAAAATATTTGGCAATGATCGCGTTAGGTTTATCAGCGCGCTCCAATACCGCGCGGTTGCATTCGCAGGCATGGCAACCCAGTTCGCGTGGGGTTTCATGGAAATTTTGGCTTTTGAAGCGTTTTATAGAGCGAATCCAAGCGCTTTTCCTATGGAATTTTCTCAGACAGTTTCTTACATATGGATGCAACAAGCGTTTCTTTCGCTTTTCATGATGTGGTTATGGGATAATGATATTACGGCCGCAATTACTGAAGGCGGGGTGGCTTATGAAATGGCCCGCACCGTTGACTTGTACATATTTCCTCGCATGATTGGCAACGGTGAGTTCGACCGGGCTCATTGATGCCGGGCAAACTAAAATAGGAATGACGCTGTACTTTTGAAACAGGCGGATTCAACGCGGCATACGCGCTCGACTTTACGCTTTTTGGCATGAAAAGAGAGATAATAATATACTGATTTGCAAGCAAATGTACCTATTCTAAGATCGTATTATCCCCTTTCAAGGAGCGAAATGCCGATATCGGAATTTCCAATGGACACTTAGATTATGAGCCTTATCATATGCATTTTTTCAAACCCCTTGCCAGATTGGACACTTTTATAATATAATCATAGATGCTCATTTTGGACAACGATATCTGCGCCTTCGGTGCGGTTTCATGCAAGCCTTGACTAATCCTGCGCAGCGACTCGGGGGGATCATATTGGAGATTAGAGGAAACTCAGACGGCTTGCAGATTGAAAACAAGCTAATACTTCTTTATCTTATTGACAAGATGGATCTGCCCTTGTCCCGAAGCCAAATTACCGACTTCGTCCGCGAGGGCGAATACATGGACTATTATACGCTTCAGCAAACTCTGGCCGATATGGTTGAAGGATCGTATCTGGACAAGATACAGGACAACAACAACACCAGATACTCTTTGACCGGCGAAGGGGCAACCGCCTTGGAGTACTTCGAAAACCATATTCCAGCGGGCATCCGCGCCAGAATAAACAGATACGTTCATGATCACTTCAACTCTGTAAAGAGAGACTATGAAGTGACCGCCAACTATTTCGTAAACGCTGAGACCAATGAATTCATGGTTAAATGCGGAGTTTATGAAGACAAGTGCACCCTTATGGAGATTAATGTCTCAGTAGTGTCAAAAGAGCAGGCCAAGCTTATTCAATCCAACTGGAAATCTCATGTCAGCGAACTCTATATGAGCATCCTTACAGAGCTTGTCACCATGCGCAAAGACAGCGAAGCTATAATCGAGGATTCCGACGGTCAATAACCCGCCGCCTAATATCGCAAGGCTAAAGCCTTTTGATATTTGAGGCGGGAGCTTGCAATTGCAAGCCCTGATTGACTAGCCTAAGTCTCTGTAGATAGATCGCGCTACTCAAGAATATCCTATAGGCACTCCGGGGCGTCTGCTCCAGCTCCAGACTCTGCGGCTTATGGCTGAACGGCATTGAGGGGAAGGAGCGGCGCTGCAGGCATGCAAAACCTTGGAACAGCTTTGGCGAAGGGCGTCCAGCTGCAGAAATGCAGGGCTATTGCGGAAGGATCGCGGTTTTATGGCTTATGTTTTGAATAAGGATAGAAAGCCTATGATGCCGAAAAATCGCCATGTGAAGGCAAGGCGCTTGCTTGAAGGACGGCAAGTCTGAGGCTGCAAAGCTTGAGCCTTCTGCAATCCAGCTTCTGTACGATGGCGCGAAAATCAAAAATCCTGGTATGTCTGGCGCCGACTGCCGGCAAGGCGGAAAGCTTGGCTTTTGAGTGCAGGGAAATGCGTCCTGTTCCGAGACGGACATGCATGCCGTGGCAGGAATGGCTGGAAAAAGAAGTATAACTGCAGAAATGCAGCATTATAGCGGAAGGATCGTGCTTCTATGGTTTATGTTTTGAGTAAGAATGGAAATCCTCTGATGCCGACTAATCGTCATGGGAAGGTAAAGCATTTGCTAAGAGGCGGCAAGGCTAAGGTTGTAAAGCTTGAGCCCTTTACAATCCAGCTATTATACGATAGCACGGAATATACGCAACCTATAGCTTTAGGAATAGATGAGGGAAGCATAGCTATAGGCATTTCTGCGACAACGAAGAAGGAAGAGCTGTACGCCGCTAAAGCGGAGCTGAGGACTGATATAGTCGACTTGCTATACTGATTTTCATAGAAATTACCTTTTTTAGAGAGTGTCTCAATGGACAGTCAAGCTCCAAAAAAGGAACATTGAATGAAAGTCGGCATATCAACGCGGAGAGCTTTCAGGCGTTGAAGGCGCAATCGAAAAGCGCCCTATCGCTAGGCGCAATCAAAAAGCGCCCTATCGCTAGGCGCAACCGGAAAACCCGCTGCCGCAAGCCCCGCTTCAGCAACCGCATCCGATCAAAGCATATGGGCTGGCTTGCTCCATCTATAGAAAACAAGATTCAGACCCATATCAAAACGGCAACCAACGTACATAAGATGCTGCCGACCGCAAAGATAGTTGTAGAGGCGGCGTCCTTCGACATTCAGAAAATCAAAAATCCTGATATATACTTATACTGTTTTTCATATAAACCCCTATGACGCTGCGCTTCACCGCCAAGGGTGAATATATTAAGTCATTTGTGTGTTTGAGGCATGGACAAATGTCCATAAAATGTATTTTCGTACTAAACCGCCTTTTTTGGAGCTTGATTATACAGCGAGTGCAAAATGCCGATATCAATCGCACCACTCAATGGACAGTCAAGCTCCAAAAAAGGAACATTTGAT
>JAISZB010000034.1 GCA_031269465.1 Clostridiales bacterium
TTCTTTCGCAAATTTTCCACAGCCTTCGGCATTTATCCATCCAGGCGAACGATCTTTCCACGATCCATCGCTTGGGAGCTGCGGCAAAATTCTTTAAATCGGGCCTTTCGGCGGCTTGAGCCGCGGCGCCTATCAAGAGCTCCGCTTCAGCGGCGAAATCAGCGCCTGCATTTCCGCCGTCCGCGAGGGCCGTCTCGACGGAATCCTTCAAATCCGCCGATTCCCGCCCCATTATGAGCAGCGCGCCGCTGCGGCCTGAAGCATTCGCCGGCATGGCGCCGACGGCGGTCCGAGATGTGGATTTCCGCCCCTGAGATCAACTTTCCGCCATCATGCCCATTTATTTCTGCGGCATCTGCATTTTCCGCGCTCCTTGAACCGGCGATGATCATCGACGGCTTGCCTTTTCTTCCATTTACCGCGCGCCCCCCGGCATCAGCCCGCCGGGGGCATTATCGATCGCACCCTTTCCAGAGCCGCCCTTTTCTGCCAAGATCTGAAATGGCGGCAGGCTGCGTTCCAATTCGGGAGGCTGTCTGGAATATCCCTCCATGTCGCGCCTGTTTTGAGGACGCAGAGTATCGCGCAAAATACTTCATAAAGTTCGAGATTTAGCGGTTCGTGCTCTTTTACGTCTCAAAGAACAGCCTTATAATTTCAAACTGCTTCCTAGTTATGTCACCTGAATATATCTTTCTCATTTTGCATCCCACTTTAATGAAAATTATATCATAATTGGGGAGGATTGAAAATTATTATACGAAGTTAATTATAATTATTGATAGAAATTGCCATTATATTGAATATATAGTAATATATTCGAAATAAAGATATAATTAACTGTAATATTATTCTTTAATTTACATGTTTTAGATTAAATTATTGGGTGTAATCTAATTACATTAAATTACTTAAAATGTCGATATTAGATCCCAAACAGGTTCTTAATCAAAAACCCTAAAAAATGATGTTTTATAAAGGGTTTTATGTGAGTTATCAGCATCAAATACAGAACTAGCTTTGTGTTTTCTTTAATTGCGAAAGCAACTTCTCCAAGGGTTCTAGGCTGTGCCTTACAAAATGAAACAGCAATTTAAGCTTGGAATCATGAAATTTCTCTAAAAAGTAGTATACTCAGGTACTGAAGGCTCGGGTTGGATGTTGCTTCTCAATATGTTAATGTAGAATAAATACCGAATGGTCACAACAATTACAAAATTTACATTGAGCAAGTGATTGAATTGTATAAAAACAACGCCGGCCTGTTATCCTTAAGAACGCACGGAGAAGCAACTTTTCGAAGTCATATGACGTTTTCGTTCATGTCCACAGCGGCTCATATGCTTGTCAACAAGTTGCTGTCCGGTACAAAGTTCTGCGCTGAAGGCGCTTTTCGCACGCTTCACAACTTGAAATGTAAAGTTTACGATGATCAAATCCTAGTCATAGAACTTAGACATAATTAAGCATCTCGATATCTCGTTGCCGATGAATCGAGGCGCAACTTTGTAGCCATGACGGCTATGCCTATGCAGCCATAGTCCATCAGCGGCGCTCGGAAGAACTGAATGCCTTCTTTAAGTGGGCTGAAGAAGACAGCGGAATAAACCGCCGAAGAGATTGACAAAGAAGCCTCGAGCAAGGAAATGTTCATCCTTGTGCCGTCTGAAAAAGTCGAAATTGAATAGACTGCCTTCGTACTATGCCAGATAGCATAAAACAGCGTTTTTTGCTGAACTGAGTTCGTCAGCGCGCTTATCTTCAAGATACTTACTTAGCACGCGATTGGAAGATAGTCGGTGGCAAAACACTTGCCTTCATCATAAAATGCTGTGATGTTCACGTCCGAGCAGTAGCCTGCGTCAAGTATGAAATCTGTCAAGGTATTTCATTCCATTTTACCTATATATCAGCATTCTATGCAGTTGCTAAATTTGCGAGTACTTGTTTTGGTGGTAATCAATTATCGTGTAAAAAATATTTCAGGGATTTACGGATTAATAATTATTCTTAAAAAACTCACGAATACGTTTCAATCTCATCTTACATGCAGATATAGAAATGCCATATTCCTGAGCTAAATCTTTTACTGTCATACCATCAGAATAGTATTTTTTAAGCATATCTGCCTGTTCATCCGTAATCGAGCTAAATAAAATCAGATCTTCAATATTCCTATCGTTTTCGGCTATGTCATATTCTACAAGAGGCAAGTTGTGGAGTATTTCTACATTTTTTCTGAAATAAGCTTTAACAAGGTTTTTAACAGTTATGTATAGCCATCCAACAGCATTGTCGTGTATATATAGAATTTGGATTTTTGCATATGCCATTAAAAATGTTTCCTGCACAATTTCTTCAGAACAGTTTTTCATATTCGTCAGACGATACACGTATTTCGTCAGTCTCTCGAAATTGTTTTTATATAAATGTTCAAAGAATAGATCGTATTTTTCATCCATAACACTACACTCCTACTACAGGCTAATGCTTTACCTCGCTTTTATTATAAAGAAATAAAACTGGCGAATCTACCTTTATGCACCGAAAGAGAGTATTATGCACCGATTCATCGACCTATGCGCGGTTCGCCATGTTGGCTAGCCTAATGGCCTTGGCTGACCACCTGCTGCCTTCGACGTCAATGAAAACGCTTCTACATCGCTGTCGCTTGAGTTCTCGCCATCATGGTGAAGTATCCGTAAAAACTTCGCGAACTTTTCCCTGGCTATGGATACGTCTGGGTGGAAAGTCCAATTTGGGAGTCCGAAGTCTTTCAACGCTTGAGAGCTACGTATCTCCATTGACGACTATGTGTATAAGCAAGCGGACAGATATGCCGTAAGGGATGGAATCCAAGGCTTGAATTCGGAAAACCTCATAGGGGTTCTTGAAAAGCCTTGTCTTGGACAGTCTTGCGGGTCTTGCCCCGGGACGATTGGGCGAGCATGCCAGACGCCAATGTTTGCGTTAAACCGCACCGGTCTTGTGGAATTCCGCAGGACGTAGCCGAAGATGGAGGCAACTGTTGAGGGTTGATATGCAAAACATAGCAGAATCCATGCAGCGATATATTGAAACCTATGCCTAAAAAACAACCGTTGCTAATTGCTATTGACGGAAGAGGTGCCGCAGGTATACTTCTTTTCATTGGTAATTTATAGTATAATTCATACAGCTGTAAGAGGTCTTTGCTCTATGAACCCTCGGCAGGGCGGAAATCATCTTATCATATATGAGCAATGATAAAAATGGATAGAATTACCAGTTAAAGGCAAACTGATATTGAGGTATAAAGAACAGCAATCTATTTTCTATAAATTACCATTTGTCTCATTATGCTGCCAATGAGCACTCAAAGGCTTCAACTTCGCCGAATAACTGGAAATTTTCAGATGCTGACGAATTTACTCTGGGTCGGTTGCCTTTATCAGCTTCATATAGGAGTTTGCCGATTCCCAGCTTAAACTCGGCGAAGGCGTCTGCATGCGCTCCATTTAGCATTTCAGACTTGGCATATTTCCAGAATCTTTCAATCAAGTTCAAATCAGCCGGGCAAGGGGGGGATAAAAAAGCTTGATCGACGGATAAAGGGCGATATATTCTGAAATCGCCTTGCATTTTTGATATTTCGCGTTGTCCAGGGCGATATTCAAGATCGATCCGGGATGTTCAGGCAAAAGCTTATTGAATGGATCTACGGCTGAAGCCGCATTCATGTAGGAGTCGTTGCCTGTTGCGGATATGGCTTTCGTCGCGAAATTCAAGGCTCCGAGCACGTTATACCGCTTCCTTCCGCTTGCGGTTTCGGTGAAAACCCTCTTCTCCGTCAAAGCATAGTCGGGATGGAAGGCGTGGATGAAATGAGAAGCATCGACAAAAAGCAAGCTTACGTCCTTTTTTTTCGCCGCATCAATGAGCGGAGCGGGGCTGAATCCAAGAAGTCCCTCTGCTTCATTGGGCTGGCGTTGGACGGAAAGCTTCCGGCTTTAAGCCTCTCCGCGCCGTTGGCCTTCATAAATCTACTCTAAATGAGCGCTTACATAAATAATATACAGAATTCACAATGAATTTTAATACTACAATTCATGTATTTTTTAAATAATAGACAAAATTAGCCAAGACCTACATTTTAAGAAAACTCCTCAGGTTGCAAGCTCGTTTTGGGCAAGTTGCACAGAAATGTTGAAACGGCCGCCCCGGTGCCGATCGGCGAATCATCCCTTGCAGGTTGCGGAAATCCGGGAATCGCTCCACACGGCATTCGCCAGTCCCGAAAATCTCCACAGGCGGATCCACCTGTAAAGAGTGGACGAAAAGTTGCAGAATCAAGCCTTTCGGCAATCCGCAGACGGCATGCTTCTCCTAGGAATCAGGGTAATATTATAAGGTTAAGAAAATTCGACACTGATTTGAATTCAGAACAGTTTACAATCAGGCCAAAACTTGCTATTGTTTGATTTGCAGATTGCCGTCAAACCAGACAAAATTGCGCCGGGGAGCCGAAAACACGATGGACATCATGGATGCAGCCAGGCAGGCCGAAGTGGGCGCCGCAAGGAAGGCCGGGGAGGGCGCAGCCGATTTCGCCTGCCGCGACATCATGCATTGGCGCTGTGAGCGCCGCAAATTGAAGGCCGCAAGAAAGCTTTTGAAGGAGAAAGGGCTTCCGCCAGCCGGGAGATGCCGGCTTAATGCTGGATTTCCGCATATGCGGCGCCGCCCTCGGGATTCATCGGCATGCTTTCGATCCAAGAGGGCGGGCTTCGCGCGCCGCTTGCCGAATACATAAGAAAGACCGCTGAGATTTTGCCGGAAGAAGATTTTTTGGAGCATGCAGGGATGAAGCCAGCCGACTCTGCGCGAAACAGAGGAAGGCTGCCGTTCGATCGGCCGGCGCGCACAGCCCAGCTCTGAATAAAACGGCATTTTGGATATATATTCATATATTCATTAATATATATTATTTAAGATATATAAAGTAATTTTAACATAATACAAAAATTAGTTTGAATTTCAAAATATATATTAGGCGGGTTGGCGAATAATCATCCTGCTCTTGTCAGATCCTTAGAAAATCTTATAAAAAATAAGATATTTGCTGTACATCCTTACAAATTATTCTATAATATACAGGAAACAAGCGCATATTGGATGGAGGCGACATTTACGGGCAAGCTAAGGCATGAAAACGACATGGCTGCCAGAACAAATGAATCTCAAAACCCTCAAGTCGATGCAGATATTTCGGAAAGCTGCGAACCTTCAGACGCAGCTTCCGCACAGGGGGAAGACAAGGATAAAAAAGCCAGGAAATCCAGGCAGACCGACAAAAAGGAAGCTTTATACCATAAAAGGCGGGAAACTCAGTTTCTAAATTTGCTTTTAATCATAATCAGGCGCTTTTTTACGACGCTTATAGAAGACATATAAATTATAATCGATCCGGTGAATTCTCATGAAAAAACTGGATTTGCATATATTGATGGGAATTTTAGCCGTAGTTTGCCATATTGAGTTCCTCAGGGCGATGAATCAAGTCTTGGACACTCCCGCAGTTGCATCGTCGGTCGCCGCGTCTTACGCCCGTTTCGACCCTCGGATTCTTTATGAATATGAGGACATCATCTCCAAACTTTACATTTTGGATCGTGACCGGATGAAGCCCGTCATCGCCCACTTTATTCCCACACGGGGCGAAAATCCATGTTTCAGCCCGAAATCTTCAGAACCTTTGTCATCATGTCACACCTCAAAATACCGATCGACGGCTGGCGCGAAAAACTCCGAAACAATCCTGTACTGCGAATCGTCGCCGGATTCCCCGTCGGTTATCTCCCCGGCGTTGCGTCTTTCTACGACTTTATGAACCGCATTTACAGGCTTGACGAACGCCCGCGCGTAAAACACAAGAAGCACAAGCCTAGAAAGAAGTACGGCAAGGGAGAGAAAATGCCTCCGAAGCATCCCGGAATCGTTGTTCGGCTCGTCGGCAAAATACTTGCCGGACGCAGATTCGAACACCGCCCCGAGCGCTTCCTGCAAGCTATTTTTGCCCGCGTGTCCGTGAATGTCGGTCGGCATGGGTCTTGTAGGCAATGGCCTTACCCTGTCCGGCGACGGAACCTGCATGCAAACCGGCGCATTCCCCTACGGCCGGAAAATCTGCGGTTGCCGCGAGAACGGCGTTTACAACTGCGATTGCCTGCGCAGATTTTCCGATCCGAACGCATCTTGGGGGTGGGACAGCCATAATGAATAGGCAAGTTGTATAATGAATTGCCCAACTAAATAAAAAAGGGTTCCATTGGAACCCAAAATCAGTTAAACTTACGTTGTATAACAAAAGCAAACTGAAGGAGGATCACAATGGAACAAGACAAGCATAACACGGAAATGGAAACAGATAAGCGAGAAAGAGCGATACAAAATCGAGCCGCTGTTTGAACAAGGGCTGACGGCTGCGCAAGTAGGGGCGGCGCTGACGCAACGGCGTGACAGGAGAAGCATCGAGCGGGAGAGGGAGCTTGGGCTTGTGGAACAAAAACGGATGAACCCAAGCTACAAAAAGCACGAGCCGCTATACATAATAGAGAAGGTGTATAAGGCGGACATAGCGTAGATGCGGCACGACGAACGGGCGAGCGGCAAGGGGCGCGGGCTGAAAATCGGCCATGACCACAGGCTGGCGGAACACATAGAGGACAAAATCAAGAACGAAAAATGGTCGCCCGACGTGGTCTTGGGTCGGATCAAGTCCGAGGGGCTGGAGTTTGAAACAAGCATCTGTACCAAGACGCTGTACAGCTACATCGACAGGGGGATATTCGCAGGGATCAGCAACAAGGATCTGTGGGTGAAGAAGGAAGGCAAAAAATATTATTACAAAAAAATCCGCACGGTCGCGCTGAACAATAAGAACGGCAAAAGCATAACGGAACGCCCGAAAGAAGCCGACGAGCGGATGGAGCAAGGGCATTGGGAGATTGACTTGGTCGTAGGGAAACAAGGCACAAAACCCGTGATACTGACATTGGTTGAGCGTGTGACGAGAAAATCGCTGTACGTGCTCGTGAAAAACAAGACGCAAAAGGAGGTCATTGCGGCGGTCAAACGCGCGAGACGACGCGCTGGCGGCAACTTTGACGACGTGTTCAAATCAATCACGGCGGACAACGGTAGCAAGTTCCTGGACAGCGAAGGCATCAAGAAAGCTGCGAAATGCGGGGAAGTCTACTACGCCCACCCGTACAGTAGCTGGGAGCGCGGAAGCAACGAAAACGGCAACCCGACGCTTCGTGCCGAAAGGGACAGACATCGGCAAGCTTACGGCAAAGGATCTGCAACGGAATGAGGATTGGGTGAACAACTATCCGCGCAAGGCTTAACTGGTATTATTTGGATGGGCAAGTAAACTTGCAATTTTCAGGAAACCAATAATACAACAAATTATTAGGTTGCATTTAACCTAACAATATGGTATGTTGTATAGCGTAAGGAGATGATGTCATGCAGATTAACATTGATAACCTCGTTTCCATATCAGAAGCAAACCAAAATTTTTCAAGGGTCGCCCGACTTGTTGATGAAAAGGGAACTGCGGTTATTCTCAAAAACAACGCTCCGCGCTATGTGCTTTTGGATTACAATATGTTTCGTCAAAACTCCGTTGCTGATGATACAGATGTGGATAAAGCGGCTTCTCGCATTTTGGCGAAACACATCAAAGCCTTTGAAGAATTGGCGAAATAATCGAAAGATATCAAATATGGGATTCTTTTTTACCGCTGACACGCATTTTGGTCACGCGATTATCATGCGGCTTTGCAACCGTCCTATCTCCGAGTGTACGGCTATTATCGCGGTAGCTATCACATTCACGGGCATATCCACAATAGACGACAGGGGGTTTTCGAGTATCTGAAGACGCAAGACAGGGCGTTGAACGCCGGGGTTGACGTGAACGCCTTTATGCTCGTGCCATTCAAGGAATTGCTGTTATATAACGAGCGATTCAAGAGCGAGATTCAGGATAATGCTTACGTTTCAGATGTTTTTGACGATGAATAAGTGTAAGAGAAACGGTTGTTTTGTGTTATAAGGTGGTGTTTTAACAATGGCGACCAACAATCAATTCAAAACGGTAGACGAAAAGATGTTTTTTATGTCCTTGCCGGAACATCTACGGATTGCCATTACTGACTACGAAAACGGCATAAAAGAAAAATCCACGCTTTTAGACTGCTATTGGGGCGAACTATACGGTTCAATCAATTCTGCCATGTGGAACAACCAAATTACAAGAGAAGAAGCGTCGCTACTAAGGGAGCAATACTTAGGTATGGGGGAAGCGAATGATAGCCGAGGTTGATTTTACGAACGATACCGTTAATATCTTACGCAACTATGGCGGCGCGAATGGGCCAAAAAAGTGCATTGTCCATAACGGCGAGCTATATATGCTGAAAATGCCGCCCAAAGCGAGCAAAAACCCTGAAATGAGCTACGCCAACAGTTGCTTTAGCGAGTATATTGCTTGCCATATTTTTGAAAGTGTCGGCATTGAAGCGCAAAAGACCTTGTTAGGCAGATATGGCGACAAGATAGCGGTAGCCTGTAAAGATTTTGTCGATAATGATTACAGGCTGCAAGAGTTTGCATTTATAAAAAACTCTGTTTTTACGAGCGCGAGAAGCGGTTATGGTACAGACCTATCCGACGTTATCCTCGCTATCCGAGAGCAACAGTTATCGCCTGCGGAAGCGTTAGAAACGCATTTTTGGAATATGTTTATTGTGGTCGCTTTGGTAGGCAATTTTGATAGACACAATGGTAATTGGGGGTTTTTGGTAAACGAAAAAACAGGAGATGTAAAAATAGCCCCTGTTTTTGATTGCGGTTCGTGTTTGCTTCCACAAGCGACGGATGAAAATATGCGTTATATCTTAGATAATAAAGCCGAAATGGAAAAGCGCATATATTCATATCCTACATCAGCGTTGCAAATTGACGAAAAGAAAATCAACTATGCTATTTTTCTTAACAATACCGATAATGCTGAATGTCTGAAAGCCCTTGAATATACTGCTCCTAAGATAGATTTGACGCGTATAAACGATATTATTGACAGTACGCCCTATATAACGGATATACACAGGCAATTTCTTAAAGCCTATATAAAAGAGCGGAAAGAGAAGATAATCGACAAGGCGTTGCTTGCGCGATAGAAATAAAGCCTATTTTCTTTTTACCGTTGCCCCGCCTTGCCGACTCCGTTTTGACTCCAAAAACTCGGCGAGAACGGTAAAAATGAAAAAATAATCAAATCAAGGCTGTTATAATCACCAAGAAAGCCTGTAAATCACATGGTTGTACGGTTACGAGAGTCGAGTGGGAATAGTTTATGGTATGCCTAAAAGCCTTTATTTATGGGTTTTTCGGCTCTTTCTCTATGAAAAAGCTTTTCCAATGCGAATAACTGTCATAAACAAAAACACCAGAAAGATGAGCGTAAAGTGCTGGTAGTGATCGTACTTATAAATCAAGCAAGGTACTTTTACAAATTCTTTGGCTCATTCTTACTGGCAAAGAAATGAGAAAAGGTCATGCCAAAGCTTTGCAAATTGGTTTCAAAGTCGCTATTCATCAAATGTTACTTTTTTGGAGCTTGACCGCCTTAGCGTGGGTTGCATGATAAAACCAAAATTTTCTTTCCCATGTTATACTCCTTTCTATCTATTTGTAAAGAATCCACCCATCTGCTCATAATTGAGATTGAAGTATCTGCCATCTTCACCTTGATCCAAGTCACGTATCTGTTCCATTTCTTCATCAAATAATTCAAAATCAAAGATTTCAATGTTCTCTTGAATGTGATCAGGATTCGTAGATCCGGGAACTGCACTAAAGCCTTCCTGCATATGCCAGCGCAGAATAATCTGCACAACACTCTTATCGTGAGCTTCCGCTATCTTTGAAAGAACATCATTGTTAAGAAGTCTGTCATCCGCATGACCCAGCGGATACCAGCATTCAATTTGAATATCATACTGCCCAGCAAGCTCCCTTGTTTCCAGTCGCTGCGCAAACGGATGGCATTCGATTTGAAGTATTTGAGGCGTGATTTCACTGTTATCTATAATTGCATCAAATGCCTCTGGCCAATTATCAAAATTACTGATTCCAAGGGCGCGAACTTTTCCTTGTTTATATGCTTCCTCTAAGTCTTTCCATGCTCCCAGGTAATCGCCCGCTGGGTGATGCAAATAGATGCAATCCAAATAATCTAATTGAAGCCTCTCAAGCATATCATCGATTGCCTGAATCGTTGTGCCTTCACCGTATTCGCTTGGCCACAGCTTACTTGTGACCCAGATTTCTTCGCGAGGAACACCGCTGTCAATAATCGCTTGTCCAACGCCGGTTTCATTGTTATAGCCATGCGCCGTATCAAAATGTCTGTATCCTGACTGAAGTGCCGCTACAACAGCATCATGTGATGTGTCATTGAGCAGTTTCCTTCCGCTTTCACTGGCATCGTTTTCCAAGCGTTGAATCTGTGTTCCAAGTCCAAGTTGGGGTATTTGCACTCCGTTGTTCAGCGTAAGCAATGGTACATTTTCTACGGAAGCTATATTCGATACACTGGCAGGCCCCTCGGCGGGTGACTCCAATTCCGGTACAGCGCTTTCGTCATTTCCGCCATTGCGTGCGGGTGTTTCTTCTGTAGACTGAGTGGTATCTTGGTCAGAATTTTTCTGCGGACTGCTACATGCTGTCAGCATAGACAGAGCAAGAACTAATGTCAGTAGTAATGCAATCATTTTTTTCATTTGATGTCTCCCTAACTTTGCATTTGGTTTTACTTTAATATGAATTCCTTATCTTGTGAAATTAGTAAATGGCTTATCTTTCTGTTCCGGAAGGTTTATTCCCGCACTTTTGCCTGCTTCCAAACAGCGAAGCAAATAAGCCATGTTCTTGCCAAACTCCCTCATAGTGAACATATCCTCGGCATTTTGCTTGCTGTACATCTTCCGGCTATTTCTCCGCATTTTCTGCAAGCTATGCGACCGCCAATAGGCTTGTTCCCAATCCGCAGCCCACTTTGTTGGGGCTTCCGTTTACAAGTAGCACTTTCATAAATAAAAATGCCTTCGACCTGCGAACAAAGTATTACGTAGCCTATTTCAACCCTTTTTCATTTAGCCAATTCGTGATATGCTCTGCGATATACCGCTTTTCATCAAATGTTCCTTTTTTGGAGCTTGATTATCCATTGAGTGGTGCGAAATGCCGATATCGGCATTTTGCACTCGCTGTATAATCAAGCTCCAAAAAAGGTAATTTTATATGAAAAGCAGTATAACTGGATAGTTCAAATCGGACATGATAAAATGCGTATTTCCTTTAATGTCGATATCAGGAATATTCACACCGCCTGCTTCGCCGCCATTGCTATTCACCAACTCCGCCCATTGCCGCGACGATGCCAGCGACTGTCTCCAAAAATCTTGTGGAGGTATTCCTGTTTACTCATTGGCAATGTAATCTCTGTAATGCACACTGATGGGAATTTTGGTCAGCTTCATAAAATTGTCCTTTTCAGTGCCG
This sequence comes from Clostridiales bacterium, assembly GCA_031269465.1. GTDB lineage: Bacteria > Bacillota > Clostridia > Lachnospirales > WQUN01 > JAISWZ01. Next base: position 11,614 of record JAISZB010000034.1, read on the forward strand.
CCAAAGGATTGCGAATCATCGGCATTGGGGTCAATGGGAAAAGCAAAACCGACCGGTTCAATAAGCAGCAATGTTACTTGCTTTTTCATTGGCAATCGCAGTTTGCCAGACTGTCATGCCGCTTGCTGAATGAGTAAAGAGATTGGCTGAACCGATTTGGTAAAATATAGCTGGCATAGATGTAACTGTTGCATTTCGTCCGGGATTTGTACCGGTATACGCCGCATCATACGGAAAAACTTTCGCTGTCCTGCTGGAACTATACGCCCTCGTTAAACTCAGTCCAAAGATCAATGCATAATTGTGTAAACCATGCTTGGTCATCTGGTTTAGCGGCTATCCATCCTGCGCCTGCGACCTGCCCCGCTTCTCCACGACCGGTCTGGTCAATAAGGTATGCTCTGTATCCTATTACATCCTATTCCATTTCATTTGCCACTTTTTGCAACAGTTCACGAATAAGCAAGTTCTGAGGGCAATTTTTCTCGCATATGCCGCATCGAACACAAGCCGATGCCTTACCATTGGTTTTTGCAAGATTAGCATAATAGACCGGCTGATTTGCTAAATACGAGGTGTTTTTCAATCTCTTCATATTGTTATACAAGTTGAAGAAGTCGGGGATGGCAATGTTTTGAGGACACTCCGCTGTGCAGTATCTGCAGTTGGTGCAGGCTATAGTCGCCTTGGAACGAATGATTTCAACTGCTTGCGCTACAAGGAATTTCTCATGTGCGGTCAGTGGCTTAAAATCCTGCATGTATCCTGTGTTGTCTGCGACTTGTTCAGTTGTACTCATGCCGCTAAGAACTGTGATAACGCCATCTAACCCTGCGGCATAGCGAATTGCCCAAGATGCTAAACTTGCCTGCTGTTCAGCGTTTTTCAACAGCGCCTCCGCTTCATCAGGTAGATTAACTAAAGTGCCACCCTTGACCGGCTCCATCACAACGATTTGCTTATCATACTTTCGTGCGACTTCGTAGCATTTGCGAGATTGGATGCCCGAATCTTCCCAATCCAAATAGTTGATTTGAAGCTGAACAAAGTCAACCCCCGCATGAGCTTTCAGGATTTCCTCCAGCACATCAGCCGTTCCGTGAAAGGAAAACCCTATTTTTCGTGTGTATCCTTCATCACGCATCCGTTTGATAAAATCAAATGTGCCGAATTTTTCCGCCACAGGATACCAAACAGCACCCATGTTGTGTATAAGATAATTGTCGAAATACTCCACACTGCAAATGGAAAGCTGCCCTTTGAAAAATGCTTCCTGTTCATCGGCAGACTTAATGTAATTAAGTGTAATTTTGTTGGCAAGCACATAGCTATCACGGGGATAGGGTTTTACAAGGGCTTCTCGCAACGCCGGTTCGCTTGCTTCATCGTTATAGCGATGTGCGGTGTCAAAATATGTGAATCCTCGTGCCATAAATAGTTCAACCATCTTTTTTACTGTGTCAATATCAACAGTAGAGAGGTCATTTTCATCCAGCACAGGTAAACGCATAAATCCAAATCCTAATTTCTTCATAGGCTATCCTCCCTATGCCACGATAGGCACTTCCTCTTTTAGCTTGTCTATTCTGCGAGATTAAAAAATTGAAGCCACGCAATTACATCGTCTTTGCAGATGGCTACATGTTTACGAGACTGCTGTAAAGCACCATAGCGAGCATTTACGACTCATTGAAGTGTTAGGTTCAAAGGTCGTATTTGTTGTGCCACTCATAATTCCATTGTCATTGACATAATTCACTGGTTCAGCATGCCAAGCGTTTGCAGATACTTCGGAAAATCCCGTGTCTGGAGCAGCGGCAAATGACTGAATAGTCGAAGTACACATCACAATAACTGGAAGTCTCTTTTCATAAAAATTCCTCTTAGTTCATTTTAATAATTCAATTCATATTTCATAGACTTTTATCCAACCTATTTATTTCACATAGCCTTGCTGTTCAATCCATGCCGCTACATCATCTGCACAATCAGCAACACGGTTTCTTGAAACTGAATATCCGTCTGTGATTACGGTTGAGTTTGGTTGAAGCTCTGCAATCGTCTGAATGGCATTGGAAAATCCACTGCCCACATGAGTGTTAAAGGGAATGATATAGGCTGCAAAGATTTTTGAGCTATCACCAATTTGCGGTTCATCCTCGCTTGTCGACTCACGGCTTGGTTCTGTCGCAGATGTGGATTATGGTGTAGAGTTGGGCGTTGGCGTCGATTGATTTGACTGATTACCGCCACAGGCAGATAATGATAAAAGCATAATTGCTGTCAGTGCAAAGGCAAGTATTTTTTTCATGTAAGTTCGTCCTCCTAAAGTGTTTCAGACGACCAAATCCAATTCGGAAATCCATTGGCTTATATCTTCTTCCGCGTTGGCTGCACTACTGCCACGCACCAAAAAGCTCTCGAAAATCGTAGAATTTGCTAAGATGCTTTCTAAGTCCTCGATGTTGCGACCAAAACCACTACCCTCATGTGTGCAGAATGGGATTATTGTCTTTCCTGAAAAACATATTCGTCAAGAAAGGTGAAAACCGGTTGCGGAAGTGTTCCCCACCAGATTGGATAGTCAAGAAAAATCACATCATAGTCGTGCATGTTTTCAACATGAGAAGCAAGCTCAGGTCTTGCATCGGCTCGTTGTTCCTGCATTGCCACATCAATGGCGTCATTGTAGTTTGCCGGATTTTTATCTGTTGTTTCTATGAAAAATAGATTTCCTCCGACCTGTGTTTGAATCAGGTCGGCAATCGTTTTTGTGTTGCCATGGCCAACATTTCCCCTCGGTTCTTCATCTGTAACAACGTTGCCGGAAGATGAAAAATATGCAATCGACGAGGGCTTTCATGTATACTGCTTTTCGTATAAAAAAAGCTTTTTTGGAGCTTGTTTAAACAGCGAGTGCAAAATGCCGATATCGATTGCGCCACTCAATGGATAATCAAGCTCCAAAAAAAGAACATTTGATTAAAAGCGGTATAATTAGCCATTTCCACAGTCTTATCCGAAGCGATATTGCTGTGCCATGTCAAACTAAGCTCTCACAGCGTATCCCCTCTGTAGTATACGGTATCTGCCGGAAAGAATAACCGGCCATAATCTTCGAAAACTGGAGCATTGATAACTTCTGATATTTTCGTATTTATTGTGTACGGTTCGCTTGCATTATCATAGATACCTTTGAAATAGTAATTTCACTTAGGAACCCCAGTGCGGTATCTGTCGTATTGGCACACCCTGAATTAGCTAAAAGCAATACGGTTAAGAACCCTGAAAAGACATTCTTAATAATAGCTTTACACCTCCTGCCTGTTTGGGGATGCTAATATTGTAATGGGGATTTCCAACGAACAGTAGTCTAAATAAGCTTTTAACAGCATGAACCTTTAGGTTCACGCCAAAGGCATAGAGCCACGGAACTATTTTGTTTCGCGGCTCTACCACGTTGAGATTTTAAACCCCGAACTTAATTGACAATGAGACGCCAAGGCAGTCTATTAATTATAGAACTTAAAGCCAGGTTTAGATCAAGAAAAATTCTGAAAAAATATTTTTAATTACATTTTTCTTAGATGCACGACAATGTGCTATTCTATTGGAACGGTTGCGCAATACACCGGGATTCCCATATCAACTTTACGCTCTATGATCGCGAGGGTATGTTCCCAAGCATTGAGCGTAGCAACGGCGGGATTATATCCTCAAAAACAAATTCATTTTTAATGGAATATGCTTTTCCTTCAGAAGTGGCCCGCACCACGGCCTGTTTCCTGAATCCACTATTTTTTCGCCATTTTTCCTTCTATTTGCGTTGTCTTCCGCTTTAATCTTCTCAAATTCGATTTTTCTTTTTCCTTCCTTTTCTTTGCCGATTTCCTGCAACACATGTGTTGCTGCAAAATTGACGCTGATACAGCCTCCGCCCGGAATAGTGAAAAGTTAACCGCTTTTTATAAAGTGGATAGGTTTGCTGTCGGGGATGCAAATGTTCTCGTTCATCTTGGCTCTCTCCTTTTCGCTTGGATTTCTTTCTGAATCGCCGCGTTAATCTTGCTTTCAAGGTTGGGCGCGCTGTCGCGCCGCAATTCAAAAGCCGGGCGCGGCGCTTCCCCGTTCGCTGACTCGGCTTTCGCTTTATTGTCAAGGACGGCAAACCAGCGGAGCTCCTGCGTTGCCAGCTGAATTTTCATAGTCGCTTCCCTCGCTTTACTTTATAAAGCATTTATTTAGAGGAACGCCCGCCATCGTCGGCGCGGCGCTGATTTCGTCCTGCTTCTTAATTTGAAGCGGCGCAAGCCGCTCATCTGTGAACACTGCGCGGATAAACTGGCCGTTCGCAGCCTCAACTTCTTTCGGGGCTTCTGAAATAAGGAGGCCGGCGGGGACGTTTCCCGCTGGCGCAAGATTTAGGCTTGAATTTGGTTCTCGACTCCGATTTTGATTCAAGATGAGCCTCCATAAGTTGCCGGAAGAATGCCTCCATAGCGGAATCCTCCTGCTCGCCGTCCGCGAAAAGGGCGTGAGCGCGTTGGAGAGGCTTGTTTGCCTCACGCGCTCCGCGAGAGCCGAACACATTCGGCAAAAAGGGGCCTTGGCCGATGCTCTTTTCCGCCTCCGCCTCTTCTTCGCCCATCAGGCTGCCGGCTGGCGCGTTTGCGGCGCCGCAGGCCAAGCCGGACGCCCGCCTCCTGGAAGGCGCATCCGCCCTCTGCCAGGTAAATCCATACCCGTCTGTCCGCCCGGACAGTTCCGGAGCCAATGCGGTGTTCGCCGGAGCATTTGTCGGCGAAGCCGCTGCTCTTGCATGCGAGCTTCCTGGCTTTGAGGCCAAGGGTCCATTCGTCGTATCCGAGACATGCGAGGGCGTCCATGAATTCCAGAGCCTTCTGCTGGCTCTTAACGCCGAGGATGCTTTTTAGTACGGCGGCGCCGCCGAACCATGCGCCGGCGGTGACATCGTCGGCGTAGCTGCGGCGGCTGGCCTGTCAGTTGCGAAATGCCGCCTTCGAGGCCGGCTTGGTTCAGCAGCCCAATGCCTCCCCTGCCGACCGGCAGGGGGAGTTCGCGGCGGCTTAATAAGCTGGAGAAAAACGAAGAACTTCGCGCCGAGTTGTAAGCGCGGGAGACAGACAGCGTGAAAGCCGTAAATTTCATCGGTTTGGTTTGCAAATACACACGGCTTGAGGAATTGACGCCGCTCGTAATAAACGAATTTCTGGATAAAATAATTATTCACGAAAGCGTGTGGTCGGAGCAGACAGAAACTGAAAGACGACTTGGTACGCCGAGCCATCGGATTGACGTGTTCTTGAAATATACCGATTTCCATACAATGTTCGGGTCTTTAAGCTCTAGCGGGTACTGCCCTGCGTCCAATGACTTAAGCTCAAAAAAGGTAATTTAGTACGAAACCACTTAAGGAGGCGCCGTTTGCGCAAAGTTGCGGTTTTAGGTATGTAAATTTGCAAAAAGCCAATATTTAGCAATAGACAGCAAAAAAGAGCGCAC
>JAISZB010000260.1 GCA_031269465.1 Clostridiales bacterium
AATGTTCCTTTTTTTGTTGATTTTCCATTGAGTGGTGAAAAATGCCGATATCAATAGCACTCGCTGTATAATCAAAAAAAGGTAATTTAGTACGAAAATACATTTTATGGACATTTGTCCATGCCTCAAATACACAAACGACTTAATATTTTCACCCTTGCCGGTGAAGAGCAGCGTCATAGGGGTTTATATGAAAAGCAGTATAACTGGAGACATCAAATCTGAGGAGTACATTATATTGCGGATAAGCTCTAAAAATTCTGGAGGGCATATGGCCAGGCAGCGTCTCTATTGGAGAGCGCAGCTAGCTGTACAGCGAACGCGAAATGCCGATACCAATCGCACCTTGAGAACCGACAATCAAGCCCCAATCAAGGTTCATTTGGCTGCAAATCATTAGCTTTTTTTCTCATCTTTGAGTCTCTATAATTTCCAGATAGCATAACATTGACTTTTTTTTAATTTGTGATATAATTTGACTTGATAGTGCGATATTTGTAATTCTATATCAATTAATTTACCATTTTGCGACATAGTATCGATTATTTCAGACAATTAGCTCTTTAGTAAAAGTCAATTCAGGACAACAATTTATTTAAGAAGATGGCAGACAGGCCTCCGGCTTTAACGGTCTTGGCAGTTACTTTTTCGGTTTAGATTAGCTCCCCTTCCTATGAACCGGTTTAACCCGGCGAACTTCAAATGGTTTGCCAGTTGAGCGCTGCTTGCGCAAAACGGCATAATCCTTCTTCTTAAGCGTTATAGCGCATCTATTCCTATCAGAATCTTTTCTTCTGTTAACGCCTCAGGTTCATCAAAGATTAAGGGTTCCTCCGCAATAGGCGGAAGGTTTGGCTTTTTTCCAGCCATTTTTAAATTTAGTAAAGCCTGGATATGCTCCGCTTTGTTTTATTAGCGGATACGCTCTGGGAAGCGCTCTGCATGTAGCAAAATGCTGTGAGTCGAAGTTGCTGTCTATGCATTTTAAAAAAATGGCATTAGCGATCGCGTCCTTGATAAGCTGCGTAATGCTCGGCGCAGTCCTGTCTTTGAAACTCGCAGTTATACTGATGCGCATGGCATGCTGATTTTGGAGCTTCATTAAAACAGCTGGAGAGATTGATATCGGCATGGACAGTCACGCTATACCGCTTTTCATCAAATGTTCCTTTTTTGGAGCTTGATTATCCGTTGTAGCCTGTATAATTAAGCTCCAAAAAAGGTAATTTTATATGAAAAGCAGTATAGATTCAGCCCATCCAGCTTATTGCCGCCATGCTCCCAGACTGTAAAATTGGAATATAAAAGGCTTGTTCAATGCTGTTTTGCCCCAATGGGCCGGCAAAGGTCGCAGACCTCCCACTGAAGGACACCTGCGTCCCTGCAAATGCACATCTTAGAGTTCTCATGAGCGCAGCCTATTTCGCTGGCGGAAATTTCCTCTGGGATATTTATCTTTCTTGATTCCAGCAGGGATTTCTATCGCAATCCTGCGCCAATCAGCTGCGTCATCAAAGAATCCATTTAACGCGCAGAACTATTTCTACTTGCGAGAATAAACATTCAAACACAGAGGCATCTATGGTGCCGAAGGCATCTATGGTGCCAGAGAGCTTTCATGCACACACCGACATCTTAATGATGCGAAAGAAAAATGTTTTTGCGCTAAACTAAAGGAGGCAACAAGATGGAATCTATGGAGCGATCAATTTCGGCGCCGGCTCATCCCATCATCCCGCCGGATCCGAACAGCTTCAATTTCCTGCTATACAAACGCAGTGTTACGGACGGGTATGCGAATCTTTACCCTGCCTGGCACAATGAATATGAAATAATCTTTATGGAATTTGGCTGCGCCGAATTCAACGCCGACGGGGAGGAGATCCTGCTTGAAGCCGGCAACGCCTTGCTGATAAGCCCAGGCGCCATTCACTCATGCTGCGAGCTAAAGCGCGGCACCTTCTCATATACGAGCCTTCTGTTCGCTGAAAGCTTCATTTTCCCCGACCAAAAGGACATGGCTTACCAGAAGTATATACTGCCGCTCCATACTGCAAGGAAGCGCCTGCCCGCCTTTATAGCTCCAAGCGCGAAATGCGGCTCTCAAGCTCTCGCGCTGATAAAGGAGGCGATTGCCTGCGAGCAATCCAAGCAGTTCGGCTATGAGTTGGAGCTAAAGATCAAGCTTTTATCGCTTTTCAACCTGTTTCTAAAAGAAAATGCCCTGGAAGACGCTCCTGTCAGAAAGTCCGGCATTGAAAGCAGGATAAAAGAATCCATCGCCTTCATGCACGATAATTTCCAAAAAGAGCTGAAGATAAGTGAAATAGCAGAATCCTTGCATATCTGCACAGAGTATTTCATCAGATCATTCAAAGCCCTTGTTGGCAAAACCCCCAAGGAGTACCTCATTGAGTACAGGCTCAATCACGTGCTGAGCTTGATGCTCACTGAAGATGGAACCATCACCAGCATGGCAACGCGATGCGGGTTTGATGACATGTGCTACTTCTCCCGCTGTTTCAAGAAAAATTTTGGAATTTCCGCTCAAGTTTTTAAAAAATCTTATTCAGATATTGATGCTTATGAACGCCTCAAAGCCTAGACTCATTAGCTTATACTGTCAATAAATCGCTTTCTCATTTTAATGAATATTCCTGCATAATTCTTGCCGCTATAATTATACTTGCTTATTTACATATAAGCGTATTGATTTATTATTCTCATTGTCTAAAAATATGCATCCATGCCCGCTTGATTTACGGCAAGCGGGCATTTTTTATATTTCAGCGCTTAAAAGCCGCACCTTCACAGCCAAGCGAAGATGCGGCATCCATTTATGCCTTTGCTGATTTGCATATGAACTGCCTAAGCGCGCTTTAGTTCAGATCTCCCGAAGGCGCCCTTATTTCCTCAAAAGCCCCTCGCGCTCCATGAACCGCGCGAATGCGCGGTGCATGGCATCAGTGTTTTCAGTGAAGCAGTACATTTCATCGCCTTCCGGCGCCACAAGCCTGGCCTCCGGCTCCGCCCCGCGGGAAAATCCTCGCTCCATTGAAGGCTTGAGGCCGGCTCCCGCGGCTTCGCACATCTCGCGAATCATCTGCGGATTCGTCTTTGGAGCGGGCGACGGCAGCTTGGCGGAAGCCCTTTTAAGCTTGCCTTCCGCGTTTACGCAGAATCCGTCCCCTTCAAAGAGCGAAGCCGCCGGCAGGACAATGTCAGCCTTTTCCGCCGTCTCGGTGAGAATCAGATCCGAGACCGCCAAGAATTCCAATTTGCTGAAGTCAACATGGGCCGCATCCTCGCCGAAGATGACCAGGCCTTTCATTTTTCCGCTTTCAATTTGCTTGGCATAAGCCTTTCCGTCTGTGGAAACTCCAAGATCGGCAAGCCCCTGGCTGTTCACATTCGGCTTGAGCTGGATTACGCCGCAGCGCGCTCCAGAAGCCTTTCCTCCCAAAACCGCAATATCTCCCAGAAGCCTTGCGGCGTCAACAGATAGTTCCGATTGATTGAAAATAATGACTGCGGTTTTCGCTTGAGCGTATATCTCAGCCGCTTCCTTGACCTCCGGTGAGCTTAAAACGCCGCTGAGGGCGGATTTTAGCCCTGTCGCCCCAGCTAAAGATTCATTCATAAGTTCCGAAGCAAGCCCTTTTAGAATCTTCAGGGAATTATCCGGCTCAAGCTTTATCCGGGCCCATTCATCGGCTTGAGTCTTCTCCGGGCTTATAATGATTATCTTGGCTCCATTCTCGCTTGCTTTCTTCAAATATCCCGCGGCGACCCCATTTGCATTCACAATGTCCCTGCAAGCGCAGATTACAGCCTCAGCCCTCATCATTTCTTCAAACGCGGCAGTTGACGAATCGCTTCCCAGCACATCTGAAAGCCCGCTCGCGGATTCTCCAATTGAAAACACATTGTCCGTCTTCAAAACTTCCCGCGCATACCTCTTTGCAAGGGATATCTCCTCCACGCAAAGCTTTCCCGACACGCTGACGCCTATGGCCTCCGGCCCCCAAACAGACCGTATGCCCTGCATCCTCTTGGCAATCTGAACGAAGGCATCCTGCCAGTCCGCAGGGTACAGCGCTCCGTCTTTTCTCATAAGAGGCCTTGTGAGCCTGCTTGATCTATTCAGTTGGAAGAAACCGAACCTGCCTTTCGCGCAAAGAGTCCCGCCGTCTTCAGGAAGCATCCTTGTAATGAGCGGACCCTTGCAGCGCATCCTGATCTCGCAGCCTACGCTGCAGAAAGAGCAGACAGACAGCCTCTCCTCCTCAACCCAAGGCGCGGGCTTATCAATAGGCAGCACCTCTACAAGAGCTCCTGTAGGGCATGCGCTTACGCACTGCCCGCAAGAAATGCAGTCCGAGGACGCCAGCGGAAGTCCCAGCTCCGGAACCGCCTCAGTATCAAATCCTCTGCCAGCCAAGCCCAGGGCGGTTCTTCCCATGGCCTCGTCGCAGATTCTGACGCACAATCCGCACATTATGCACTTATTAGAGTTTCTATGGAAGAACGGGCTGCTCTTGTCTACGCCGCCCTTGTGCTTCGCGCCTTTATACATTTCCCCGGTAGCATCATAATCCCTTGCAAGCTTGACAAGCTTGCATTCAAAGTAGTCGGCGCAACCGCACTCCAGGCATCGCTTGGCTTCTTTTACAGCCTGCCTCGCATCCAATCCAAGGGACGCCTCGGCGAATGAGCGCCTTCTCGCTTTCGGAGAAATGATTTTAGCTTTCTCCCGAGCCGCCTTCGGTTGAGAAACGAAGTCCGCCGATGTTTTCTCCTCCGTCACCGAGAAAATCTTCTTTGCGGGGGCGGGTTTTCCGCAGGCGAGGAAGCTGTCGATGGCATCCGCCGCCATTCTTGCGTCCGCAATGGCTTCGATTGCTATTCCAGGACCCTTATTTGACGCGTCCCCTATCGCGAAAACCCCTTCGGCGCTCGTTAAAAAGACGCTTTCATCCGCTGCTATGGCGCCCCCCCTGTTTACTGAAATCTCATCAAATCCCGCCAAATCGACCGTTTGCCCTATAGCGGCGATCACCATGTCAACTTCAAGCAATTCCTCTGAGCCTTCTATCGGAACCGGCTTCCTCCTCCCGCTTGCGTCAGGAGAACCCAGCTCCATCCTCTGAAGCCTTATTTTCGATGCGGAGCCGCCTTCACCGATTATCTCGATGGGACTCACCAAAAACTTGAATTCCACCCCCTCTTCAACCGCTTCCGATATTTCAGACTTCTCAGCAGGCATCTCAGCCCTTGTCCTGCGGTAGATCACATACACCTTTTCAGCGCCCAGCCTCACAGCCGTCCGGCAGGCGTCCATGGCCGTATTTCCCCCGCCTACCACCGCCACCGCCCTTCCAACGCTTGAAAGATCATTGAGCGCGGCATCCCGAAGAAAGTCAATTCCTCCAACAACGCCTTCAAGGCTTTCGCCGGGGCAGCCAAGGGCCGCCGATTTCCAGGCCCCTATGGAAATTACAACGGCGTCATGCCTGCGCCTTATTGAATCAAGCGAAACGTCCTTTCCTACCTTCACGCCGTTTGCAAAGGCAATCCCCATCTTTTCAATCAATCGGATCTCTTCGTCCAAAACCTTTTTAGGAAGCCTGTATTCGGGAATTCCGTAGCGAAGCATTCCGCCCATCTTCTCCATAGCGTCAATTACTACGACTGAATGTCCCATGCATTTGAGAAAATACGCCGCTGACAAGCCTCCCGGCCCACCTCCGACTACAGCGACGGATTTTCCGGTATCCGGCTCGGCTTGAGGCAGATAAGGGCTTGCCGAGGCCAAATCCGCATCGGCCGCAATCCGTTTGATATTAAGTATGCTTACAGGCTCCTCTACAAGCTTTCTCCTGCAGGCCTCCTCGCAGGGATGAGGACACACGCGCCCTATAGAAGCCGGAAGAGGTATCTTTTCTTTTATAAGCTCCAAAGCCTCTCTAAAAAGTCCATTGGCGACCAATCCCGCATAGCCCTGGCAGTCCGTGTGAGCAGGGCAGGCCAGAAGGCATGGAGGCCTGCAGTCGCCGGAATGGTCTGAAAGCAGAAGCTCCAGCGCGGCCTTTCTGGATTCCAGCACGCGAGGCGTGTCGGTTTCCAGCACCATATTGCTTGTCACAAGCGTCGAGCACGCGCGAAGAAGCTTAGAAGCGCCCTGCGCCTCAACAACGCACAATCCGCAGGCTCCATAGGACTTCACGCGGGCGTCCTCGCATAGGGTCGGGATTTCGACGCCGTTTTCACGCGCCGCCTCAAATATAGTCTGAGAATCCCAGCACGACGCCTCCCGCCCATTTAGATTGAAGTATACTCGCGGCATAAATTCGCTCCTCTTTTCCAGTCAAGGCCGTCCCCAAACGGCACATTCTTTTACATCAAATCATTTCCGCGCTCCGGCCCTTAAATTTACGCCTGCGCTGATTTGCAGCCAAACGCACCCGAATTTCATTCAATGATCCTTTGGTGATTTTCTATGAAAATACATTTTATGGACAATTGTACATGCCTCAAACACACAAATGGCTTAATATTTTCATCCTTAGTGGTGAAGCGAAGCTTCATAGGGGTTTCTATGAAAATCAGTATATTGAAAAAACCATTTCTCGTTTTATACCGCTTTGCGGTAAAACGTACCGTTTTTGACGCCTGACCGTTTACTTTCAAGGCGCGAAAAGCCGACATCGGCATTTTGCGCTAATTGCATAATCCGACGTCAAAATGGTACTATCCAATGCAAAGCAGCATCTAATCAAGCTGAAACCTCATTTGCAAGCCAGTATATCTATGCTCCTATTTTTCAGGTTGATAGCCAGCTTCACGCTGCGGCGCCATTATCCATAAATCGATATGCCTCAGCATAGCCAACCTAATCCACCAGAACCGCCGCAAACCTGCAAACCGACTTGCATTTTCCGCATTTTACGCAAGCTTCCCCGTCAATTTCATGAGGCTTCCTCGTCTCTCCAGAAATAGCTTTTACAGGGCAGTTCCTGGCGCAGAGCGTGCAGCCGACACATTTGCCTTTGTCTATTTTATATGTCAGCAAGGCGGCGCACTGCTTTGCGGAACATTTCTTCCTATATATGTGATCTTCGTATTCCGATCTAAAATATTTGATAGCTGTCAGAACCGGATTGGGAGCGGTCTGCCCGAGGCCGCACAGGGCTCCGTCCTTTATTGCAGCCGCCAGGCTCTCCAACTTCTCAATGTCCCCATCCTCTCCCTCGCCTTTAGTAATCCTCTCAAGCAGCTCCAGCATCCTTTTCGTGCCGATGCGGCAGTGCACGCACTTTCCACAGGACTCATTGCAGGTAAAGTCCAGAAAAAACCTGGCCATGTCAACCATGCATGTATCCCCATCCATCACGACCATGCCGCCGGAACCCATAATCGCGCCGGTTGCAGCCAAGGCCTTATAGTCTATCTTTGTATGAGACAGCGACGCCGGAATGCAGCCTCCCGACGGACCGCCCATCTGCACCGCCTTGAAAGCCTTGCCATCTTTGATTCCTCCGCCCAGAGAGAAAATGACGTCCTTTATCGTGGATCCCATGGGAATCTCAACCAAACCGCCTTTCTTCACCTTGCCCGTCAAGGCGAAGACCTTTGTTCCCTTGCTGTCAGGCGAACCCATCGCGGCAAACGCCGCGCCTCCGTTTAAGATAATCCACGGAGCGTTCGCGTAAGTCTCAACATTGTTTATATTGCTGGGCCTCTGGAAAAACCCCTTCTCTGCGGGAAACGGCGGCTTGAGCCTGGGCATTCCCCTCTCGCCCTCAAGGGACGCGAGAAGCGCCGTCTCCTCCCCGCAAACAAACGCCCCCGCGCCGGCCTTTATCCTTATGTCGAAGGAGAATGCGCTTCCGAGGACCGCGCCGCCCAGATACCCCGCCGCTCTGGCCTGCTCTATCGCCTTTTCGAGGCGCTTTATCGCAAGAGGGTACTCAGCCCTGACATAAACTATGCCCTCGCTTGCGCCGACGGCATAGGCCCCTATAAGCATGCCTTCTATCAGCGCGTGCGGATCCCCTTCTATTACCGATCTATCCATGAATGCTCCCGGATCGCCTTCATCGGCGTTGCAGATCATGTATTTCCTGCTGCCGGAAGCCCTTCTGGCCGCCCGCCACTTGAACCATGTGGGGAATCCCGCGCCGCCCCTGCCTGCCAGGCCAGACGTCCTTATCTCATTGATGACATCCTCAGGAAGCATATTTCCAATGCACTTATCAATCGCTTTATATCCATCAGCCTTAATATACGCGTCCAAGCTCTCCGGATTTATGATCCCGCAGTTTCTCAATGCGATCCTGGTCTGGGAATTCAGAATTGCCATATCCTCATCTGGAACCTCATGCTCAGACGCCCGGCTGGAGCGTCCCGCGAGCCATAGGATTATCTCGTCCGCCACCGCCTGATCGACCTTCGCGAACATCTTCCTCCGAGATTTAGAGTCCTCGGCAATCACTAAGGGTTCAAGGTAGCACATGCCGATGCATCCTGCAATCTGCATGTCTATGTCAATCTTCTCTTCCGACGCGCGCCTTGCTATGTACTCCGAAACTTTGTCGGCCCCTGCGGCTATGCCGCAGCTGCCTTTGCCTACTATTACCTTCATGGCTTATTGCGGGCGTCCCGGCTTTAAGCCAGGCTCCCGCGCCTCCTTTCACTGTTTAGGCGCCTGCCTCTCATCTCATTTCAGGGCTATGCGGCGGAGACCCCTGCCTTTAGGCATGGGGAGGAAGCCGCATGATCCTTTTCTAGGCCATTTCTGATTCTCGTGTTCTTTGCGGTATAGCCGCAGGCCGCAGCCTGCAGGCTTGAAAAAGCCGCAGAGTCCGGAGCTGGAGCGAACGCTCCGGAGCGCCTGCAGGATATCCTTGGACAGCGCAGCCGCTTAAGACTTAGGCTAGTCATTCAGTGCTTGCAACTGCAAGCCCCTAGCTCTAGCTATGGGGTGATTGACTGCCCTTTATCTCTCGAAGCGTCTTCTTCGCCTTTTCAGGCGTCAGATTTCCGTAGGCCTGCCCATTTATCATCATTACGGGCGAAAGGCTGCAGCAGCCCAGGCAGGCCACAGTGTTCAGGGTGAACAGCTGATCCGGGGTGGTGTCTCCACGGGAGATTCCAAGCTCCTCTGCAATGGCTTCTTCAATCTTGTCCGAAGAGTTAACGTGGCACGCCGTGCCTTGGCAGAGCAGGATAAGATTTTTTCCCACAGGGGAAAGCCTGAACTGCGCATAGAATGAGATGACGCCGTAGACTTTGGCGGGTTTTACTCCCGTTGAGGCGGATATCAGCTTTATCGCTTCAAGCGGCAAGTAGCCGTAAATATCTTGCGCCTTCTGCAAAATCGTGATTAGGCTGCCTTCGGCATGGGCATAATGATCAAGCACTTGCTTCAGCTTGTCCATGTCAGGGGCTTGGGTATCTTCGCTCTTAATCATATAAACCTCCGTATTCGCTATGCCTTTTACTTCCCTGCGGCCGTTTTTCATCCGAAAATAAAGGCCGCGGCTTTTTTCGCGTTCTCAGTTCTGTGGCTGCTTACGCATATCGCCAGCACCTGCCCCTTCACATTAAGGCCTTTTTCAAATATAGGGATGCCGTCCACTCTCACCGCGTACATTCGTTCAAAGCCTGTCTCGTCGTTCGCGCGGACAAGCCTGCCCTCAAGCTTATCCAGCAGGCTTGCATCCAGAATTTCCCCAAGATCCGAGCACATTCCCTGATTTGCGTATTCCTGCAAGGCTTCTTCTGGAAATATCAAAAAATCTATGTCGTTCGCCGCAACCATAGCAAAGAATTTCTGGGAATTCGCCATATCCATCTGCGGATCTCCCGTGCCGCTCATAAAAGAAGCTCCCATTATCTGCTGCTCCTCCAGCTCCGCAGGACTAAGAAGCGCAGCTTCAAGCTCTCCCGCGAAGGCGTCCATGGCCTCTTCGCTTTGATATCCTTCGAGAAAGGCGATTTGAAGGTGCATTTTCTTGGGCGGGTGAATCCATATCGCGTCAACAAGGCTTCCTGCAAGAAAAATGACTGCGACCGCAACTATTATGGGGATTTTGTAATACTCCCAGATATAGCTTGCTTTTTCCTTAAAAGTCATATCTTTGAGCTTGTCGGATTCAGCGCTGATGAACTCCCGCAATCTATCCATCATATAAATTTCATCCTCTTCCATGCTTCGGCTGGCGTTGAGCATATATTTTTGTCGAAAATTAACCTAAATAGTTGACACCAGTTTCTACAAGTATTAAAATATTTAAGAAAAGATCGTCGTTGCTGGCGAAGGCTGGGCTTTTACGCATACCATTTATTGGTGTATTTTACATATTTATATAAAGTCTAGCGGATCCTTCAGATTTCGTCCGGATTGCACCCAGCCAATATCTTTATCGCCCTCGGTACAGCGTCCCGCGAATCTCCTACTGGAGCGTCCCTGTAACGGTAATCGAACTTCTTTATGAACAGATCCAGATCCGCTTCAAGCCTTTGAAGCTGATGGGACTGAACCTCCGCAAGAGCAGGGTAGAATTGCTCCCATGCCTGTTGCGGCATTTCCTTGGAACCCAGCTTAACAAGCATGGCGAAGTGCTTGAGGCACAGCGGCGATTTTTCGAACTTGCCGCGCAGCTCCTGGGTTTTCGGCCACATATACAGGAACGTTTCGGCATAACGCAAGAAGGTTCCGCCCACCCTGCTGCATATGAAGCAGCCTTCCGAAGCTTGATCCAAAACTTCCTTGAGCGGCTCCAGCGGATCCGAAGATTTAGAGAAGAATCCTTTAGCCTTCTTTGCAACCGGCGCGTCCGCCAAAAAAGAAGATATCCTTTTTAGGTGAGTGCTTATGATAAGCGCCAAGCCGAGGCGGTTCTGCTCCTTTAACAGTTCTTCGTAGTGCTTTTGGCAGAATCCGAATTTATCTGTTTCCATCCTTATGTCATCTTCCATGTAAGAAGGACCCAGGCAGTATTCCACGCTTTCTTTCTCAAGCTTGGCCTGCATTGCGCAAAACGGGCAGCCTTCTGATTCATTGAACGCATCCATGACCGGTATTGTATATATCTCCTCTTTCATCTCTTCATCCTCCATTTGAGCGCGGGCTTCGGCTTCTTCATTTTCCATAAGCCTTTGACGCGCGGCGTTTTCATTAGTTTTGCTGATGCTCAGCCATTGCGCCGATTTTGCGGCTTGATTATCCGTTTTCAAGGCGCGAAATGCCGATTTCTGCATTTCGCACTCACTGTATAATCCTGCCTCATAATCAGAGCTTTCCACTGCGCTTCGTTACAGGGAGCTTAAACAAGTATATCATCAGTGTGCAATAAATAAAAGGAGAGAATTTGCGATGCAGTATTATCAAATCGGCAAGACAGCAGTCATTACGGAGCCGGAAAGCTTCGACATCGAGCAGACGCTTGAATGCGGGCAGTGCTTCAGATTCCGCCGCCTGAGCAAACCTGGGTGCGGTTGGAAGGAATACGCGGTTCTCGCCTTTTCAAAGGTGCTCTTCGTAAGGCAGACGGCCGAAAAAATCGTTTTCTACCCCTCAACTATGCTTGATTTCAAGAATTACTGGTCCGGCTACTTTGATTTGGCCAGAGATTACGGGATTATAAAGACATTTTTATCCGGGCGGGGAAAGAATATGCGCCAAGCCATCGAAACTGCTCCAGGCATACGCATTCTTCGCCAAGATCCATGGGAGTGCCTGATCTCATTTATTATTTCCCAAAACAACAACATACCTCGCATTAAGAAGAATATCGAATCCATCTCAAGGGCATTCGGAGATCCAATCGGAGGAGGATTCCACTGCTTCCCAACTGCAGAAAGGCTTTGCAAAGCGTCGATAGACGAGCTCTTAGAGTGCAAAATCGGCTTCAGGGCCAAATACATATTGGACGCCGCTAGAACAATAGCGCGCAAAGAGGCGGATCTCGCCTCAATTGACAAGCTTCCCACGGATGAAGCCAGGGAAGCCCTCATCAAATTCAGCGGCGTCGGTCCGAAGATTGCAGACTGCACCCTGCTCTTCGCCTACGGAAGAACCGAAGTGTTCCCCACTGACGTCTGGATCAAGCGCATTATGTCGCAAACATACTTCAGCGGCGGCGACGCCTCGGCAAATGAAATACGAAGCTTTGCCGCTAAAGAGTTCGGAAGCTTCGCAGGCTTTGCGCAGCAGTACCTGTACGCCGGCACCAGGCAGATGTCTCCAGTTTGATTCTTTCAAGCGGATGCTTGCGTTTGCGTCTTATACTGCTTTTCATATAAAATTACCTTTTTTGGAGCTTGATTATACAGTGAGTGCAATTGATATCGGCATTTCGGACCACTCAGCGGACAGTCAAGCTCCAAAAAAGGAACATTTGATGAAAAGCGGTATAAAATCATGCGCGGCAAACCGGCATGCTGATTTTAATATGAATGCTCCTATTTTCTAGTTGACTGTACAGCGAGAGCGATTGATATCGGCATTTCGCTCGCGTCACTCAGTGGATATACTGCTTTTCATATAAAACTACCTTTTTTGGAGCTTGATTATACAGCGAGTGCAAAATGCCGAGATCGGCATTTCGCACCACTCAATGGATAATCAAGCTCCAAAAAAGTAACATTTGATGAAAAGCGGGACAGTCAAGCTCCAAAGCAAGTGCATTTTACTGCGCTTCGGCATAGACGCGCATTCCAAATGGGAATGCTCTTATTGTTTAACCCTAAGGAAGATGCGATTTTTGCGCATCTTCCTTTTTTTGAAAAATATAAAAAATTGAAAATTCAAGATAATGAGAGCAAACAGTAGCTATTAAGAGATAGAGCATTCTAAATGCCAAATTTTCTACCGCTGTTGATGTTGCATTAATAAAATCCTGATACTATTATATAAATCATGGTTAGCACTCACTTTAGTTGAGTGCTAATAAGAATTTAACAACTATATTTGGAGGTAAGATTATGAGTCTAAAGCCATTGGGCGACAAAGTGGTAATTAAGCAGCTTGAAGCTGAGGAAAAGACAAAATCCGGGATAGTTCTTCCCAGCAACGCCAAAGAGAAGCCTCAAGAGGCTGAAGTTGTAGCTGTAGGCCCGGGCGGCACTGTTGACGGCAAGGAGATAAAAATGGAAGTAAAAGCGGGAGATCGCATTATCTATTCCAAATATGCCGGAACTGAGGTCAAGCTCGGCAAAGAAGAATACATTATCGTAAAGCAAAGCGACATTCTTGCAATAGTCCTGCCAGATCAAGCATAAAAGCCTCAATTGAATTTCTAAGAGAATAATTATAATATGGAGGATATAAATATGGCCAAACAGCTCAAATACGGAATTGATGCCAGAACCGCCCTTGAGACAGGCGTGGAGAAACTGGCTAAGACTATCAGCGTAACTCTGGGTCCCAAAGGGCGCAATGTCGTCCTCGACAAAAAGTACGGCACTCCCCTTATAACAAACGACGGCGTGACCATCGCCAAGGAGATAGAGCTTGAAGACGCTTTTGAAAATATGGGCGCCCAGCTTGTGAAAGAAGTCGCCACAAAGACCAATGATGTCGCCGGCGACGGCACAACTACCGCCACTGTTCTTGCGCATGCCATGATCCATGAAGGCTTGAAGAACATCGCCGCAGGCGCCAATCCGATAATTCTTCGAACAGGCATGTCTAAAGCCACAGATGCAGCGGTAGAGGCAATCAAAGGCATGAGCCAGAAAGTTGACGGCAAGAACCACATAGCGAAGGTCGCGGCCATCTCAGCGGGATACGAGGAGATTGGCGCCATGATAGCGGATGCCATGGAGAAAGTCTCCAATGACGGAGTGATCACCGTGGAAGAATCCAAAACCATGAACACCGAGCTTGAGCTAGTGGAAGGAATGCAGTTCGACCGCGGCTACCTTTCCGCCTACATGTGCACAGACATGGAAAAGATGGTCGCCCAGCTCGACAATCCTTACATTTTGATTACCGAGAAGAAGATCTCAAACATTCAAGACATCCTTCCGATTCTCGAGCAAATAGTGCAGACAGGATCAAAGCTTCTCATCATCGCTGAAGATGTTGAAGGCGAAGCTCTTACGACGCTTGTACTCAATAAGCTCAGAGGCACATTCCAATGCGTAGCCGTAAAAGCCCCGGGCTTCGGCGACAGGCGCAAAGCGATGCTCGAAGACATAGCAACGCTTACGGGCGGACAGG
Source organism: Clostridiales bacterium (assembly GCA_031269465.1). Classification (GTDB taxonomy): domain Bacteria; phylum Bacillota; class Clostridia; order Lachnospirales; family WQUN01; genus JAISWZ01. The sequence continues at coordinate 14,231 of JAISZB010000260.1, forward strand.
TCATATCTGACGAGGTAGGATTGGATCTCAAAGATGCCACTATCGATTCTCTTGGCCGCGCCAAAACAGTTAAAGTAGAGAAGGAAAACACCATCATCATAGACGGCTCAGGCGACAAGAAGGACATCAACTTCCGCATCGGCCAGATAAAGAATCAAATTGAAGAGACAACATCCGACTTCGACAAAGAGAAGCTTCAAGAGCGCCTTGCCAAGCTTTCTGGCGGCGTAGCCGTCATCAAAGTAGGCGCGCCCACTGAAACGGAGCTCAAGGAGAAGAAGCTTCGCATGGAAGACGCTCTCGCAGCCACGCGCGCGGCAGTCGAGGAAGGCATTCTCTGCGGCGGCGGCTCAGCTTACATCCATGCTTCAAAGGCAGTCAGGCAAGTAATCGACTCTCTTTCCGGAGACCAGAAAACAGGCGCCCAAATAGTTCTGAAGGCCCTTGAATCCCCTGTGCGCCAGATTGTCGACAACGCAGGCCTTGAAGGCTCTGTGGTCGTAAACAAGCTTCTTGAGACCGCTGATGGTATCGGATTTGATGTTATAGCCGAAAAGTATGTCAACATGGTTGAGGCTGGCATCATCGACCCGACTAAGGTAACCCGCAGCGCCCTTCAAAATGCAACCAGCGTCGCTTCGACGCTTCTTACAACCGAAGCAGTCGTAGCGGACATAAAGGAGCCGGAGCCTCCTATGCCTCAGGGCGGCGGCGGAATGGGCATGATGTAGTTTAAAAGCCATGGCCCGCAACTCCTCCATCCATTCATTTCGCATATAAGAGATTATCCGCAAAGGGGCTTAAAGTGATATTCCATTATATTTTTTCAAGGAATCCTTAAACTTAGGAAATCAGCCTTCTTTGCGGATAGGCTGGAGTTTTAACCTTGAGCGGCATGAATCCGCCACCTATGGCGGCATGAATTGACGCAGTCTTGCCTTTTGCTTTTTCTCTCCGCCTTTGCCATGCGCATCCGCAATATACAGCGGGAATTCCTATTGCATGGCAAAGCCTATAAGCAAGCTGCGGGACGCATGGGGCTGGCTCGCTATAGCGCCGCTGGGCGCGTCGAATGAGAAGCCTCCGAGGGAATATCTCGCAGCCGGATAGCAAAGTTGCACATCATGCGCAAACGCCGCTTTGGATCTTCATCCATGCGGCGTTTGCGCATTTGCTCTTTCCAGGCGAATGCGCGCGTGAGGTTCTGTAATTGGAAAGTCAAACTCCAAAGTGTAAGCATGTTGCCGCTATACTGATTTGCAGATGAGAGTTCCTATCTGAAGAGTTAAAAGTTCTCGAATCCAAATGGTAAACATAGATTTTACGTCATCGTAGTTTTCCAGGCTTCTATGCCGATTTTCATCAAATGTTCCTTTTTAGCTTGATTATCCATTCGATTGATATCAGCATTTCGCACTCGCTGAATAATCAAGCTCCAAAAAGGTGATTTTCAATGAAAATCAGTATATTTGATGCATAAAGAATAACTGCTTAAATCAAGGCTTTTGGAGCATCAACTGTGAGAACTTTAAACCGTGCAGTTTTGATGTTTGCCTTGACTTTACAGCGAGTGCGGCTGATATCTCATTTCTCGCCTTGAAGGCGGGTAGATAAGCGCCAGCATAGAAGCATTGACTGCAAACCGTCATAATATGCAATCAGAATGCCACCGGTAGATTTAACCGCAAACAGAACTCATTTTATAAAACCGCATTGATTAAGTTTTAATGCTCTTGCATGAACCCAGCCTAAGGTTTTCATTAGAATCTGATTAACTCTTGGTTGTTTTCAAAAGCTGCTAAACATTTGGCTGCAGAAAGCGTATTGTATGATATGTTTTTGTTTAAACTACCTTTGCGCCTTCATTGATATTCCACTCCTGCAACCTATCGCCTTTTTGGAAGAGTCAATGCTCATTGACCGCTGGCGTCAATACTCATTGACCTCAAAACTGCAGTATGATATACTTATTAGCAGTCGGACGCCACCAATTTAAAGCGATTTTGCGCAGATGGGGCAATAGCGCTTTGATGTCATTGGAGAGATTCGCGACCGATAATTTTTTTGCGAAGGCATGGGATATATATGGGTGATATTTATAATGAACAAATTGTGAAGAAACAGGCCTCTATGAAAAGCACTCTTACTCGCGTCGGCATAATACTCTCAGTAGTGGTGATATTTTTCGTCTGTTTGTCCATTCCCGTCATTCAGACCTTTGCTATTATAATTGCGGCCGCTGCCGCTTTCGGAGCCTATTATCTCATTTCAATGCTTAACATCGAATATGAATATATATTCACAAACGGCGAGCTGGACATCGATGCCATCTACAGCAAATCAAGAAGAAAGCGTGTTTTTACAGGAACAGTCAAAGATTTCGACATTGTTGCGCATGTTTCTGATGCCGCACACACCCGCGATTTCGGCGGAGCTACTGAAACGAAGGATTACTCCAGCGGAGTTGTAGGGAATAATACATACGCTTTTTTGGCTTCTTATAAAGGAAAGAGGCTTAAAATCATCTTTGAGCCGAATGAAAAGATGATAAAGGCGTTCTCCTCTGTTTTAACTCCCAGGAAATTCTTCAAGAAACTGTAGAAAATTTGTTTGAAATCGGTTTGGGAATGGAATTCTCCCCCCTAAATTTCCGTCGACATATCAAATTACGAAATAGAGGCATGCAAGTCAATAACCCGCCGCCTAATATCAAAAGGCTAAAGCCTCCTGATATATACTGCTTTTCATATAAAATTACCTTTTTTGGAGCTTGATTATACAGGTAGTGCGAAATGCCGATTCGGCATTTCGCACCCTCAATGGATAATCAAGCTCCAAAAAAGGAACAT
>JAISZB010000265.1 GCA_031269465.1 Clostridiales bacterium
CGACGGCAGCGAGATGGTGGACGCGGACACCTTCGGACTGATGTCTTCGCCGGCCTCGCACGCCAAGACATACGCCAGCCTGGTGAAATTCGCCATGGACGCCTACGGCGCGTGGGTGAGCGACGTCCGCACGGGCGCGTATCCCACTGACAAGAACGGCGTCCATATGGAAGAGAAAGAGCTGGACAAGTTTTTGGATGCAATTGAAAAATTCTAAAAGCCTGTTTTTGTTACGTTGGCGCAATTATAAGTTGGTATGAAGAAAAACAAACCGCCGCTTTATCATAGATAAATTGGAATATATTGAATAAGATGTCGTCAAAGGTCTGCTTTGCTACATGCGCATGAAACAGACATAGGCTTTATGAATAGGGACGGAGGGGATCTCATAGGATGAGATGCTCTCGTTTGCGGCAGAGACTTCTATGGATAAGAGTCAACGTGAAGACTGCCCCCACAGTGATGAATGAAGAGTGAAACTTCAAAAGAAAAGCACCGATGTTAACCCAAGCGCGCCTAATCAAAAAATGGAATTTATTCACATTGTCATTTTGCCTTTCTAGTTGCTATTGCGAGTCCTTGCGGATCATTTTTCTCTTTCATACTATTCATATATTTCTTAGTCTGTATTTTGACGCCACAATCATATTTGCGGCGGATCAAGTGACCGGAATAACGGGATTGGCGCCAGCATTGCTCTTTGCCGGAGGACGCATCGCTTCTTTTATATGGATCCATAGCTGTAATGCCTGCAGAATGGATGGGTTCCATATTCTTTAAAATAGGCGCGCTTGGTTTTATATTGCCAATTTTATTTCCGATATCCGTTAGGGTTCTTGCGTGCATGCTTTTCATCGTCAGTATCGGGCTTATCGGCCCGGCAATGAGCATGGGAGCAATGAGCAAATCGCATTGGCCTGCTCCGTTGGCGACTGCTATTGCTTTAACAGGCATAAACCTGGGCCAAGTCCTTTCGCCGTTCGCCGTCAGCATTTTTTCTGCCATTGGAGGCGGTTAGCGGCAAATCATTCTTCTATATGCGGGACTGCTTATTGTGTTGCCGCAGTATATTACTATGCTTTGCCAATATTTTGAAACCAGAAAATATTACAGAAAATAATTTATGGAGATTGGATTTATGGCTTATAAAACAGATATTGAAATTGCGCAGGAAACAAATATACTGCCAATTAGCGTAATTGCTGGAGAATTGGGAATAGACGAGAACTATGTAGAGAACTACGGCAAATATAAAGCCAAAATTGACTACAACTTGCTCAATAGCCTTACCGATAGGGTAGATGGCAAGTTGATACTGGTCACGGCGATCACGCCTACTCCGGCAGGCGAGGGAAAAACAACCACAACTGTTGGCCTGGCAGATAGTTTACGGAAAATCGGCAAGAAATCAGTTGTGGCACTGAGGGAGCCTTCACTCGGTCCTGTGTTCGGTGTTAAAGGCGGTGCGGCTGGCGGCGGTTACGCACAGGTAGTGCCAATGGAAGACATCAATCTCCACTTCACTGGAGATTTTCACGCCATTGGCGCAGCCAATAACTTGCTGGCTGCAATGCTTGACAACCATATTTTTCAAGGCAATGGGCTCAATATAGACGTTCGTCGCATTACCTGGAGACGCGCAGTTGATATGAACGACCGGCAACTCCGAAATATCACAAACGGTTTAGGAGGCCGCGTCAATGGAGTGCCCCGCGAGGACGGCTTTGACATTACTGTAGCAAGCGAAGTCATGGCAGTGCTTTGCCTATCAAAGGATATTGAAGATATGAAAGCGCGGCTTGCACGTATCATTGTGGGTTACACACGCGATGATCAGCCGGTAACCGCAGGCCAGCTCAAAGCGGAGGGCGCCATGGCCGCTCTGCTAAAGGACGCGCTCAAGCCCAATTTGGTGCAGACGCTGGAAGGCACTCCCGCATTCATCCATGGCGGGCCTTTCGCCAATATCGCCCATGGATGTAACTCCATAATGGCTACGCGCATCGCTCTCAAGCTGGGAGATTATATAGTCACAGAGGCTGGCTTCGGCGGAGATCTCGGAGCCGAAAAATTTATCGGCATCAAGTGCCGAATGGCGGGACTGAAGCCATCAGCCGTTGTCATTGTAGCGACTGTCCGGGCGCTCAAGCATCATGGCGGTGTGGCGAAGGCTGATCTAAGCGCAGAAAACCTTGCTGCGTTGGAAAGCGGATTGCCTAATCTTCTTCAGCATGTGGAGAATATGACGAAGGAATTTGGCCTGTCAGCTGTGGTGGCGATCAATCGGTTCCCCACCGACAGTGAGGCGGAACTGAAACTGATTGAAAATAAATGCCGTGAGCTCGGCGTAAATGTGGCTCTCAGCGAGGTTTGGGGCAAGGGTGGCGAAGGTGGCAAGGCGCTTGCGGAGGAAGTCGTCCGCCTTTGTGAGAAGCCTAATAAATTTACACAGAGCTATGGCTTAACTCTTTCCATCGAAGAAAAAATCAATGCGATTGTTACAAAGATTTACCATGGAGACAGTGCTGAGCTGACTCCTGGCGCAAAAAAGCAAGCGGCGCAGCTCGAAAAGCTTGGCTTTGGCAATCTTCCGATCTGCATGGCGAAAACTCAGTACAGTTTTTCGGATGATGCGAATCTCCTGGGCGCCCCGAAAGGCTTCAAGGTTACTGTGCGTAATTTGAAAGTATCCGCTGGCGCGGGTTTCATCGTAGCACTCACAGGCGATATCATGACCATGCCGGGCTTGCCGAAGATGCCAGCTGCTGAAAAGATTGATGTGGATGCTAAAGGAAAGATCTCAGGGCTATTCTAGGGAGAAGCGGAATGGACTTTACAAAGATAAGCTGCGAGGATTTTATATCAATTCTCGCTTCCAAAGAGCCGGTACCGGGCGGCGGCGGAGCAGCGGCATTTGTTGGGGCAATAGGTACGGCGCTTGGAAATATGGTGGGCAGTCTGACAGCAGGCAAAAAGAAATATGAAGATGTACAGGAGGATATCCTCAAGCTTAAAGCAAAAGCCGACGCATTGCAGGCTGAACTGCTTGCGCTGGTGGCCCGCGACGCTGAGGTGTTCGAGCCGCTTTCCCGTGCGTATAGCTTGCCTAAAGACACTGACAAGCAGAAGGCTGAAAAAGCATGGATGATGGAAGAAGCTCTAAAAAAGGCTTGTTCTGTCCCTATAGAGATTATGGAGAAGTGCTGCTCTGCAATCGAGTTGCACCGTGAATTCGCAGCAAAAGGCTCCGCCATTGCCATTAGTGATGTAGGTTGCGGTGTAATTTGCTGCAAATCGGCATTGCAGGCTGCCTCTTTGAACGTATTCATTAACACCAAGGCGATAAAAGACCGAGTTTATGCGCAGGAAATTAACAGAAAAGCTGACATGATGCTTGACGAATACACCACGCTGGCAGACGAAATTTACAGGCAGGTAGCAACCCGGCTGCGGTAAAGGAGAAGTACAATGTCTAAAATTCTAAAAGGGGCGCCGGTCGCTGCGGCACTAAATGAACAGATAGCCAAGGATGTGGAAACTCTTGCAGAGCGAGGCATCCACCCCAAGCTGGCAGTTGTGCGTGTCGGCGAGAGGGGCGACGATATTGCTTACGAGAAAGGCGTTGCCTCCCGTTGCGAGAAGGTTGGCGTCGGCGTCCGAAAGATTACGTTGCCTGTAGATACAGCGCAGGCAGAATTGACCAATGTCCTTAAAGAATTGAACGCGGACGCGGCAATTCACGGCGTTTTGCTATTTCGCCCGCTGCCCAAGGGGATAGACGAAAGCTTTGTCTGCAATACCCTGTCGCCCGCAAAGGATGTGGACGGTATAACTGACGCGTCATTGGCAGGAGTCTTTGCCGGCATTGATACTGGATTTCCGCCTTGTACGCCGAGCGCTTGCATGGAGATGCTTGATCACTATGGCGTCGCGTTGCAAGGCAAGAAGGCGGTGGTGATTGGCAGAAGCCTCGTAGTGGGGAAACCCGTTGCGATGATGCTGCTGGGCAGACACGCCACAGTTACGATCTGTCATACGCGAACGACGGACATGTACGCTGTCTGCCGTGAAGCAGAGGTGCTGATTGTAGCGGCAGGCAGAGCTGATGTAGTTGATAAAAGCTATCTGTCCCCAAATCAAACCGTAATTGACGTAGGCATTAATGTGAATAAAGACGGCAAGTTGTGCGGCGATGTCAAATTTGCCGAAGCCGAGCCGATTGTTGCCGCCATCACACCGGTGCCAGGCGGAGTTGGCACTGTGACCACATCTGTGTTGGTAAAGCATGTGGTGGAAGCAGCAAAAAAACAGAGTATGCAAAGCTGATATTTTGATTCAGAGGTATGCTTTTGCGTTCCCAACAGTATGCTCTTAGAAAATATTATAGTTGTTTGAGTATGATGGCAACCTTTTACTAATCAGAGTAGGAACCGTGCGTTAAGTGCCGGCGGATGGGAGGTCGCCGCCGGACGAAGGGCAATTTTGCCCGCGTTGCGTTTCCGCATCCGCTGTTACATAACTGGAACGGAAACTCCCATTTATGTTATGCGGTTAGTTCTGTACAAAACATAAATGGGAGGTGTTTTAATGCGCCGATTCTTTTCTTTAAAAGATATATTCAAAACTAGAAATTTTGCAGTAATGGCAATGATGGTTGCTTTGCACTTTATACTGAGCCAGTTCACAATATACTTGTCCCCTACATTCAAAGCGATTACCTTTGCTTATCTACCAGGCGCAATAGTGGCCATACTTTACGGCCCGTGGGCAGCCATTGCTTTCGGATTCGCCGCAGACACAGTCGGATTCATCGCCAAACCAGTGGGACCATATTTTGTTGGCTATGCGCTCAGTGAGATGGTGACAAACTTTATTTTCGCTGCTTTCCTATACCAAAAACAGATAAATGTTTTGCGGGCGCTGCTGGCAAGATTAGTAAATATGGCAGTCGTAACCTTCGGGCTTAATTATCTGTGGAACGTAATTATGTACGGCTCCATCGCCAGCGCGTATTTCACATCAGTCCGTTTCATAAACAACCTAGTCCAGCTGCCGGTTTATGTGGCGCTGATTGTATTCTTTGGGCGGCTTGCGTTGCGTTTGGAAAAAAACAATGCCTATTCAAACTGAAAATATACAGTAATTGCCTGACAGTATTACTTATATTTGGAGGGTGATTCATGAATATGAGCAATTTATCCAGTCCCGCTGAAATTGTTGCTAGTTATGTTGATATCGGCGCGAAGAAAGCGGCAAACGTTATATGGAAGCTGTTCCTTCTCGGCATTCTCGCGGGCTTTTTGATTGGGATGGGCGCAGCGGTTGCAAACACTTCCGTTCATTCTATTTCAAATGCGTCTGCCGCTCGAATCATCAGCGGATTGTTGTTTCCTTTCGGGCTTGGGATCGTTATTCTGATCGGCGCAGAGTTGTTTACTGGCAATTGCATGATCCCGATTTCGGTTCTGGAGAGAAAAGCCAGTATGCGCGGAATGCTAAAAAACTGGCTGTTTGTGTACTTGGGAAACTTAACTGGCGGTCTCCTGCTCGCCATTGGCTGTGCGTATTCCGGACAATTCAACTATTCTGATGGAGGCCTGGCAGTCCATACAATCAAAGTTGCCGCCTCTAAGTGTGCCATTTCCTTCGGCTCTGGGATAGTGCTTGGCATTCTTTGCAATCTTCTTGTATGTTTGGGGGTTCTCTGCTCCTTGTCTGCAAAAGATGCTGCAGGACGTATCATGGGCGCTTACATACCTGTTGCTTTCTTTGTTATATGTGGGTTCGAGCATTGCGTCGCGAATATGTACTACATACCGGCGGGATTGTTTGCAAACGCAATTCCCCAATATGCGGAAAAAGCTGTTGCAGCCGGGGTCAATGTCGAAGCTCTGACCTGGGGGAATTTCCTTGCGGGAAACCTGCTCCCTGTCACAATAGGGAATATCCTTGGAGGAGTAGCGCTTGGCTCATTGCTATGGGCGTGCTATATAAAAAAATCAAAAAATGAGTCATCCAGCTAAAGTTTCAGCCATGAGTGAACTCAGCGCGTTTAAATATATCCCAGTGTTTCCTGGAACGGAAGCAGCCGTTCCAGGAAACACTCTTTAATAGACTTATTAATGGCAAATTTTTCTTTTTGAAAAATCCTGGGGCAATTCTCAGCGCGTTGGAAGCTAAGGAATCATCTAATCTTGCGTTGATTTAAATTTTCTTCTTGTTTGATGTTCTTCATCAGATGTGGCGCAGGATACTCACGCCTCAAATTCCATGGTGATAGTCGCAATCGTCATTGATCGTCATTGACACAGATTTTATCCATTCCACAAAACCAGTGTTTTCAATGATTTCAATAGTACCAATCTGCATTGATAAGCTGATATCAATGATGTTTTTGACTATCACCAATTCCATTAGGCGGGAGATCCTGCGCCTCCTCCTTTCTTTTTCTTCTCTCTGCTGGAATAGCAGTTCTCTTGATCAAAGGCTTGAGCTTCTTATGCTTATGCCTGCGGCTATTTTCCCGCCGCTCAGAATGCGCGCGTCGAATTCCCGCTTGATTGCCTTCCAAAGATGAATCCTTTTCGTCAGCCGGGCATTTGCACTCTATCAAACAATTGACAGCCAAATGCATGCTTCGGCGCTTGGATCAGCTTCCTCCCTCCGCCTTTGCGGAAGGTCGCTTTATGAAGCTGGCGATTGCGCTTTTCAGCCGCTTTCTGCATATAGATTGCATCCAAAGGAATAGATCTTGGATTGCCGCTTACGCATCTTGCGTCTACAGCTTGATGCCCATGAAAGCGGCATCCCGGCGGCCGCCGCGTCAATCCCTGCGCAGAGCTGCCGGATTGCTCAGCGTCTCCTCACATTCTGCGGGTTTCAATGCGGTGGACAGTCGGAATATGATTCTTTCAATCCTTTCTCCCGTGGCATGCCTGTCTGTTGCGGAATAGGACGCATTCCCGCACGTCCCAAAAGCCCATCTGATCGCCTTGCCGACATTCGGCGCCAGGCTTAAGCTGCGCGATCCTTCCGCAACAGCCCTGCATTTCTGCAGCTGGACGCCCTTCGCCTAAGCTGTTCCAAGGTTTTGCATGCCTTAAGCACAGTCTCTCTACAGAGTCTTAGTCCAATCAACAAGGACTTGCAATTGCAAGCCCCCGCCTCAAATATACCGCTTTTCAACAAATGTTACTTTTTTGGAGCTGGATTATACAGCGAGTGCGAAATCCCGACATCGCCATTTCGCACTCGCTGTATAATCAAGCTCCAAAAAAGTTAATTTAGTACGAAAATACATTTTATGGACATTTGTGCACGTCTCAAATACACAAACGACTTAATATTTTCATCCTTAGTGGTGAAGCGAAGCTTCATAAAAATCATCGGAGCTGGACATGCATGGGTTATAAATGGCAACATTGTCAACTCCACTGCCTTATCTTAATTCCTGCATAGTACGCCTTGCGTCCCTGGCTGTGCCACTAAGCCTAATCTAGCCACGCTATTTCGTCTTGAACGGATATCTGAGCTAGAAACATTCTTGGTTCTATCAAGATATACTGCTTAGCAATATTCTTCTAAACCTTTGCTTCGCCTGCTTTTTGATTGCTTCCAGAAGCCCGTTGAGATAAGCGATGCCTAGAGCTCTGTCATAAAGGCCATAGCCTGGGCGGGCTCGCTCCCCCCACAGCATCCGTCCGTGATCCGGTCGGATCCATCCGTCGAATCCGGACTCAAACAGCGCTTTCATGATCTCATACATGTCCAGATCGCCGTCGCTGGAAAGATGGGATGACTCCCTGAATCTCTTGTCGCCGAGGTGCTTTACGTTTCGCACATGAGCGCAGACTATGCGGCCTTTCATTCCGAAATGGCGAATGATTGAAGGCAAGTCGTTAGCGGGGTTGGAGCCAAGCGAACCAGTGCAGAGGCACAGGCCGTTGGCGGGGGAATCTACCAGCCCGATGATTTTGTCAAAGTCTTCCTTTGAATGCGCCAGCCGGGGAATGCCGAAAACTGGCCAGGCTGGATCATCTGGATGAACAGCCATTTTCACTCCGCACTCTTCGCAAGTCGGGATGATGCCTTCTAAAAAATATTTATAGTGCTCAAGAAGCTTTTCTTTATCTATTTTTTTATATTTTTCAAGAACTTCTTCAAGTTCGCTCAGCCGTTCAGGCTCCCATCCAGGAAGAGTGAACCCGTTGCTTCCAGCCTCTACCTGCTTGACCAACATAAGCGGAGTCAAACCTTCTAGGTCTTTGTCATCGTAGTAGAGAGCATTGGAGCCGTCTCCTACAGGATGGGCCAAATCGGTTCTGAGCCAGTCGAATACTGGCATGAAATTATATACTATGGCTTTTACGCCGTGTGACGAAAGGTTTCTTATCGTCTGCCTGTAGTTTTCAATATAAGCGTCGCGACTGGGCAATCCCAGCTTTATATCCTCATGGACGTTTACGCTTTCGATGACTTCAACTTCAAGGCCGAATTTGCGGACGCCTTCTACATAAGAGTGTATCGCATCCCGCTCCCACACTTCGCCGGCCGCATAGGTTGAGATGACGCCCATAAGTCCTGTGCAGGCTGGAATTTGGCGGATTTGCTCTAAAGTGACGCTGTCGTCGGCTTCACCGAACCACCGGAATGTCATTTTCATTGCTTTCCAACCTCCTCATGAAGTGTTTTTCTGACTGCACCAGAGCCTGAAAGCATTTTTTTTGCATATGCTTCTATCTTCTCGCCGAGTCCGGCTTCATAGAGATTCTGACCGAAAATCCTCTCGCTTGAAAGAATCGGCTTAAGATTCTGCCCCAGAGAATCAGGGCTTCCCAATTCAACTCCTTCAAGATGGGCTTGAAGCTCGTCCAAAAGCGGATCCGGACTTATTGCCATAGGCTTTCCCTCATCATCAACCCCTAAAAGATATCTGCACCACCCAGCTATGGCAAGGGGTATTGCGCGCAGCCTTCCAGCATTGCCGCTGAGGCGGTGAAGCTTTATCGTTTCTCCGAATCTAATGGCAAGCTTTTGTGAAGTGTCTGTGGAAATGCGCTGAGGAGTGTCGGGAATGTAGGGATTAGGAAGGCGGGTTTTCATTACTTCATTCAGGAAATCCACAGGCTTTACGATTCCGGGGTTCGCCACTACGGGAAGGCCTTCATTGTAGCCGATCAGGGAGATGAGAGAAACGATGTCGGCATCTTTCATTTCAGCGGAGATGGACGCATACCCCAGAAGGCAGCCGAATATGCTCATAGCTGTGTGGAGCGGATTGAGGCATGTGCAGACCTTCATTCTCTCAAATAGATCGACCGTCTCCCTGCTTGCGAAATAAACGCCGGCCTTTTCCAGGGGTGGGCGGCCATTGGGAAAGAGATCCTCGATAACCAGGTATTGCGCTGCTTCGGCATTTACAAAGGGCGCTATATAAGTGTTCTTGTCCGTTACATAGACTTCCGCCGAAGAAAAGCCGGATGCAAGCAACTCCCGGGCGACTGAAGGATCAGGCCTCGGCGTTATCTTATCTATTACTGACCAAGGAAATGAAACTCTAGATGGATCGCTTACGTATTCATAAAATCCAATTGGGGCGGAACCATTCTCAACCCATTTCTTCGCGAAGACGGATATAGACTCGAATAGCTTTGAGCCGTTGTGGGAGAAATTGTCCATGCTTGCCATGGCTATGGGGAAAGCCCCGGCATAGTATCTCTTAAGCAGCAAGGAGGCGACGATTGCCAGGCTGTTTGAGGGCGTTTTTTCCGCGCCGCTTTCAAAGTCCTCATTAAGCCAGCTGTAAAAGTTTCCGTCCATGCCGCGAAGGTGGTATCCTTTTTCTGTTATCGTGAAGCTGACCATCTGAAGGCCGGGATTCGTGAATATTTCGCAGAGGCGATTCCACTGGGAATCAAATCCTCTCTCGGCGCGAAGAGCTTCGCCAATGGAGGCGACGACGGTTTTATCGAGCTTTCCGTCTGCATGCATTATTACTTGCAATGCCAGATTGTCATAAGGTTCGTAGATCTTTTCAAGAATCTGGTGATCGAAAACAGAGACTGCAGTGATTCCGCTTTTGAGATCTCCGATTTCAATCAGATTTTGGGCTAGAGCGGCTATATAGCCGCGAAATATATTTCCAGGGCCTACATGAACCCACACCGGAGATTTCCGAGTTTCAGCCTGCAATGCGACTGCATCGAAAGAGGGTGTTTGGATGCCGATTTTTTCGTATGCATCAGTTGTGTTGAGGCTTTGCAGATTAAGATCAAGCATTATCTATTACCTCCATGCAGAAGCCGTTTTTTGGCACGCCTTTACATTATATTATTTTTATCTCAAACAGGCAAGCTTCTTTGAATACAAGCATTGAGAAATAGAAACCGCATAGTTTAGAGCATGATTATACTTCGAGTTCGAAATGCAGATATCGGCATTTCGAGTTTTGCAGTGGACAATCTCCTTCAAAATGGTGATGTCGGAATAAGTGTTGAAAGCTTTAAATCAATCCTTGCAAGCGCCTAAATATACTGCTTTTCATATAAAATCATCTTTTTTGGAGCTTGATTATACAGGCTTTAATGGATAATCAAGCTCCAAAAAAGTAACATTTGATGATAAGCGGTATATACTGCTTTTTATATAAAAATACCTTTTTTGGAGCTTTATTATACAGCGAGTGCGAAATGCCGATATCGGCATTTCGCACCACTCAATGGATAGTCAAGCTCCAAAAAAGTAACATTTGATGAAAAGCGGTATACCAAACATTTGATGTCAATGAAAATACAGTAACAAGCCGCTTTACGACTATCACCTTTAAAATAGACTCATTTGACTGCAAATCTGTATAGTCTGCGATTTTCATATTCCATTTTGATCTCAAACGATATATACTATTCCGATGGATACTATACTGACGCGCATTTATAGTTAAGATTTCGAGTTAGGATTATGCAATTAGCGCTAAATGCCGCTATCAGCATTTAGCACTTTGAAAGGGGATAATTCCGCCCAAAAACTTGCAGGTTTAACTGCGCGGCAGAATAAAGGCATCGGAGTGATTTTCGCGTGAATCAAAAATACGAATTGACCAGCGGCGGAATATTAAGCAAGCTGCTGTTGGTGGCGTTGCCGATTATGGGTTCTCAGCTGGTGCAGATGGCTTACAATCTCACGGATATGTTTTGGCTGGGCAGGATTGATTCTGCGTCGGTAGCGGCATCCGGTACAGCAGGTCTGTTTATGTGGCTGTCAATGGGCTTGCTTCTGATCGGGCGGATGGGCGCGGAAATAGGCGTGTCTCAAAACCTGGGAAAGGGGAGCAGGGATGCAGCCAGAGTCTTTTCACAGAATGCAGTAATGACAGGAGCTGCGCTCGGAGTGGCATTCGCTGCCGTACTTGCTGTTTTCCGCCATTCTTTGGTGGGATTCTTTAATATTCAAGATCTTGCTGTGGAGGCGGCGACAGAAAAGTATTTGCTGATTGTATCCTTTGGACTGCCTTTTGCATATGTGAATTCGGCCATCGTGGGAAGCTTCAATGCGTCTGGAAATTCTCGAACGCCGTTTTTGGCAAACATAATTGGCCTTGCGATTAATATGATCCTGGATCCGCTGATGATCTTCGCTATGGACATGGGGGTGGCAGGCGCTGCGACTGCAACTCTCGCCGCCCAAGCGATATCCTGCGGAGTTGGAATGCTTGCCATTAAATGCGACAAAAACCGTCCGTTTGCGCATTACCGCTTTATGAGCAAGCCGAACATAAAAACGTTGCGCCAAATATTTCTTTGGAGCGCGCCTATCGCCGCGGAAAGCGCTTTTTTTACGCTTATGGCGATGATAACCTCGCGCTTCGAAGCAAGTTTTGGCACAAACGCGATGGCGGCGGGAAGAATAGGCTCGCAGGTCGAGTCTCTTACTTGGCTTGTCGGCGGAGGATTTGGATCGGCTCTGATTGCGTTTACGGGCCAGAATTTCGGCGCCGGCAAGTGGACGCGAATACGGCGATGCTTTAAGCTCTCGGTTTTTATAATGACGTTGTACGGCATAGGCGTAACAGCCTTGATGTTTTTCGGTGGGGAGTTTGCGTTTAATCTGTTCCTGCCAGATCCAGGCGTTGTTCGCATAGGGATTGGATATATGCGCATCTTTGCCATGTGCCAAGTCTTTTTTTGCTTGGAAGGTGTCGCGGGCAGCGCTTTCAAAGGTGTAGGAAGAACGTTCCCTCCTTCAATTGTAAGCATAATCGCCAATATTATAAGGGTATTCCTCGCGCTCGCCCTTTCTAGAAGTGAATTGGGCCTATATGGCGTTTGGCTTGGCATCAGCCTGTCGGCAGTGCTGCGTGGAACGGCAGCGCTTATCTGGTATCTCATAGAGGCGAGGGGACAGCCTTTAGCTGATGAAGAAACCACGAGCGAATCGGATCAGCTTGGCAATGCGGCTGTTTTATAAAACCCAGGAGACGGCATATTGGAGTCCATTCCAATGCTGCATTGCATGGGATATACTGATTTGCAGCCCAATGTACCGATTTTGAGGCCGGATTATTCACTTTCGAGTGCGAAATGCCGATATCGGCATTTCGCACTCGCTATATAATGAAGCTCAAGAATAGGCAGTTTCTAACGAGGATCAGTATATAGTCGACCGTCGCATTCGCAACTTTCCTTTTGGCATCAATGACATATCAGGAGAAAAACACAAAAGCGCAGAAGCTGGCTCCTGAAGAGATATTGAATTTCGCAGGCTCATTTTATATGCGGCAAACGTTAAGGAAGCGTCCCATTTCCGTCTTCAGCGGGTTTCCGCCGACGGGTTAGGCGCCAGGCATTTTGTCGAATTTATGGGGGCATTTCGAAAGTACATAAGGATGCGAGGCTCTTTATTTGTTCAAGGCGGCAATCAAAGAGCGAAATTTAAGATTAACCCTTCTTAAAAGCATTGGATTGGGACATAATAACTTCAAATCGAATCGCATGCAATTATTCTGCGCGGTTCGACTATATCTTTCGATGCGGAAATCCAATCTTAAAGTGCAAAGGAGAAATGACATGTCTTTCGTCTACGGGAAAAATGATTGGAGAACAATAGATCAAGGCCTGGAGAACTGCTATTTAATTGCCAACGGGCTGGGAGGATTTTCTTCTCTATCGATAATCGCCTCGCCTGCGCAAAACAGCCAAGCTCTTTTCATGGCTTGCACCAAAGCGCCGAACGAGCGCTTGAGTTTGATAAGCTGGATGCAAGAAGAATTGGAAATAAAAGGATATAAGTCTTTTCTTTCGAGCCAGAAATTTGCTAACTATACAAAAAACCAAGAGGGTTACAGGCTTTTGTCTTCATTCTCTTTAGATCCGCTCCCTCGATGGGTTTTTCAAGCAGGCGGCATAGAAGTGAAGAAAGAGTGCGTG
Source organism: Clostridiales bacterium (assembly GCA_031269465.1). Taxonomy (GTDB): domain Bacteria; phylum Bacillota; class Clostridia; order Lachnospirales; family WQUN01; genus JAISWZ01. Next base: position 13,422 of record JAISZB010000265.1, read on the forward strand.
TTGGAATACGGTGAAAACACCTTAGCTCTTAGATACCTCGTTAGGAATATGACTACGGATGATGCGAAGCTGATTCTGACTCCTCAGCTTCAGTTTGCTCTAAAGGGAGAACAGCCGCTTCAGAGCCAAACATATTCGATTTCTAATGAAGTTGTGGAAAGTGAAGGAGTAAGGCTGTTTTTCGCTACAAACGGCTTAACTGAAGCTTTTCCTCCAACATCCCTAAATGATATGCTCTTTCCTCGCGATGCCGCAAATGGAAGAAATAGCATTGGTACAACAACTCAAAACCATAAGGTTAGCTTCGCTGCGCCTGCTGGCCGGGAGACGGAGTGCCTTCTTCTATACAGCCTGAACGGCGGCGCTCAGATTTCAGATTTGCAAAGCCATGTAAAAGCCCTATTTGAAAAAGAAAAGAAAAGGCTTGAAGATATTGAGGCTTTGTCAGGTTTTACGGATGAAGCTGCAAAGATTCTCTCCAGAAGCGCGGATCAGTTCATAGTGAGGCGGGAATCTACGAAGGGAAAGACAATACTGGCAGGATACCCTTTGTTTGAAGACTGGGGCCGGGACACAATGATAGCTGTCATTGGCTGCTGCGTCAGCACCAGAAGATATGAAGACGCAAAAAATATTTTCCGCACTTTCATCAAATACCTCAAAGATGGGATGATGCCTAACATATTCCCCGAGGGAGGAGCCGAACCTCTGTATAATACCGCAGATGCGGCGCTTCTTTTCATAACCGCAGTCAAAGAGTACTATGACTCTTCAAAGGATCTGGATTTTGTAAGGGAAGCCTGGCCTGCCATGGAGGAGATAATAGACTTTTATCAGAAAGGGACTGGATATCATATTCGCGCGGATGAAGACGGCTTGATTATGGCGGGAGAAGGCTTTGAGCAGGTTACCTGGATGGACGTGCGGATAGGGGACATTCTGCCTACGCCGCGCCATGGGAAGCCTGTAGAAATAAACGCTTATTGGCACTGCGGACTAATGGCCATGAAGGAGTTCTCTGAGTTCTTAGGCCGGGACGATGCTGAAAAGTATTGGCAAATGGCTGAAAAGGCGAAGACGAGTTTCAGAGAGAAGTTTTGGAGTCCAGAACTGGGCTGCCTGAAGGATGTTCTGACTGTAGACGGGGAAAAGGGTGAAAACCAAATCCGCTGCAATCAGATTTGGGCGGTTTCCACGCCGTATCCTCTGCTTGAAAATGAAATGGAAAAGCAAGTGGTTAGGAAGGTTTATTCTGAACTCTATACGCCATACGGGCTTAGATCCCTTTCCCCAGCAGATCCCGAATACCAGCCCGCCTATGGAGGAAGCCAATTCATGCGGGACATGGCATATCATCAAGGAACGGTATGGGCTTTTCCGCTGGGTGGATATTTCCTGGCGCATCTCAAGGCGTATGGAGGGAGTGAAGAAGCGAAAAAGCGCGTGCGCGAGCAACTTGACGATCTCCTTCCTGCGCTTCGTGAAGGATGCATCGGCCAGATAGCGGAAATTTATGATGGAGATGCGCCGGCAACGTCTCAGGGCTGCTATGCGCAAGCTTGGAGTGTCGGGGAGATTCTTCGGGTCTATGATAAGCTGAGATGAATTTGAGAAAGCGTTTGCAAGCGAGCGATGCTAAAAGCGAATGCCTGAGTCGAGGCGCTAGATGAGAGTGAACTCTACTGATGCGTGGAACAGGGCGGGAGGCCAACAAGACTGCGGATCATTGCCTGTCAATGGTCAATGGAATTCTATCCGGATTAGAGTCCCGACGAGCTTAAGGCCGTCGTTTTCGGCGGTTTCTGGAAATTTGGCAGTATAGGACGGAGAGGTGATTGAAGTCAACGATCATAAGACGGAGGACGAGATATCCTGCGAGGCGCCGTCATTGTGCGTTTCACGAAGTTTGGGGATTGCCGGTCGCACATCAGGCGACCTCCAATTTGACGAGAGTCTAGCTAAGAGGTCGCCATCCCAGGAGAGGGCGATAATGGCTATGCAAAGACAGTTGATGTAAAATCTGGCAAGGCGGCGAGGGCGGCGTGATTATATATTTCGTCCCGATATAGTGACATACTCCCGCCGCTGTCTGCTTTTATTTTCATGTTGTTGCAGCTTGCGAAAAGCTTCGTTTTTGACAGACCAAGATGGAGGCAGTGGATTTTGAAGTTAAAAAAAGCGATTGGCATGAAACCAACCGCTTTTTTGATGTTTGGCAAAGAGCACCTTAATTCGAGGTGATAGTCGGAATAAGGGTTGAAAGCGTGAAAACAACCCTTGTAAACATCTAAATCGTTTGATGTCAAAGAAACTTCAATATCAACCCGCTTTACGGATATCACCTAATTCGACGAGGTTCTTAATCTCCCTTTATCGGGGCTGTGCTATACTTATTGTTTCCGGTTTTTCAAGCTCTGAAAACTGTTGCCCATTAATTCTATTCCATTCATCGTCCGGTCATCCTAAATCTGAGGAACCCAAATTTGATGTTCTCTTTTGCGTTTTCCATGCTGCTTTTATAATGCGCGAGCGCAAGCTCTTCAAAGGTCTTGTACATGTCTATCCTGTCGCCTTTGAATATGCATCGCCCAAATTCATCGAACGCCATGTCTCCGCCGTTGTAGTCGCCTATGCATTTGAGCACCGCAGGGTTGTTGCCTGCGCTGTCTGAGAAAAAGAATCCGATGGAAAGCGGGCTTATCATCACTTCGCCGTTTTCGACAGCCTTGTAGAACTCAGAGTTCTTTTTTAAAAATGCGTCTCTGTCGCTCTCAGACATGGCGGGGTAGTCTTTTGCTATAGAATAGTCGGGCTCAGGAAAAAAATTATTGGCCGCCTCATCAAATTCCAGATCAAGCCTGTCGACGATTTGAAGATCAAAGATCCTTGAACTCCAAAAGCCTCCTAAAACAAAGCCCGCAACAAAAAAAGCGGCAACGCAAAAGGGCAAAACATGCCTTTTCATACTCCAAACCCCCTTGTTGACTTAATTATACTCCGCCAAGAAATTGGCGTCAATTGACCCCTCGCATTTCTAAACTATTTCCCACTTGGTCTTTACAGTGGGAAATAGTTTTGCGGAAACGAGAGCAAATTCCGTCCCATATTAAATTTCATAAGCACGACAACATCGAACCTATAGTAGCTTCCCCCTGTTTCTAGCAGAATCGGCGGGCTTCATCCTGGAATGCTCCGAAAACTATTTTCCGGCAATATTTCCTCAGTCTTGCTTATGTAGTCGGCAAGCGGCGCGCGAAGTCCACCCTCTTGAATCGAAAGCATGCCGATGAATCCCGGAGGCGGCGCCGCATATGCGTAAATCCAACATTAAGCCAGCAGTTTCTGGCTGGCGAAAGCTCCTTCTCCGCCGGCAGCTTCTTTGTATTCGATTTTTCTTAACTTTATAATATTGGGCGGGAGGGACGGGCCTGCGTCCCAGCCTTTTCCTCAACACTTCTTCGCTTGGCGCGTCGCTGTGAGTTATCATATAATCATCTCCTCGTCTCAGTTGTACACTGGATAAGAAGCTTTGCAGACGCGCAAATATCTACAATAACAGATGACTCATGCTAATTTTCACTAAATTCAATCAGTTTTAAAGTATCAATAAAAGTAGGCTTAATGGCTTATTGTAAATTTTTCTTACCCAGGAAATAAATATTGTGAGTTAGTCACTAACCAATTCATAACGCAATAACACTAAAAAGCATTAGAATCCTTTATACCGAGTCAGCATTTTGATTGTTCCATTTATCAAATGTCTCGTCTGAAACATTAACTCCAATCTTTCCTTCGTCTAGTAAATCGACTATTTTCTTTAAATGTATTACTCCCCATACCGGTAAAACAGCTCTATCTTTTTGAATCACTCCTGTATGATTCTCAAACTTAACCATGTAATCAGCTCTTTTTGTTTCTAATATCCTATTGCTTGATTTAGTTGAACCACCAGTAGCTTTTACTTCAATTAATAGTATTTTACGCGTATTCGTACAAACTACAAAATCAACTTCCTCCTCAAATTTATCTCCCATCTTATGATAAGTTTCGATCCATCCGTGTAAAAACATACTCTTAATTGACATCAAACTCAGAAATACAAACTGCTCAGATACATGCCCAATCAAAGAACCTTGATCTATAACAGCTCTAGCGACCATTTCTTGAAAAATTCCTATATCTGTAAAGAAGAATTTATTTATGGGTGTAAAGTCAGTAAATACTTTCTGTTTTGCCACTGGGACAGCATTCACTATATTACAGCCTCTCATCCACTTTAAAGCCATCCAAACTTTTTCTTTACACGGAGCATCTGCGACACTTTCATACGACATTAATTCATATATTTCGTCCAATTCAGAACTAAATTCCTTGTTGAATATTAACGCTTTAGCTACAGCCTTAGAAGTATAATCCCATAGCTCGTACGTCATACTTGAACTAAAACGCTTTTCTAACTCTCCATAAATATTATGAACTAGCCATGGTAATAGTTCAGAACACCCTTCTAAGTCCCTAGTTTCCAAATATTCTGATATAACTCGAGGATATCCGCCTAATGTGCAATAAATTTTATATAAATTATCTACTTTCTCCAACACTTTCAAATCGTCTACAGAAAAGTTTTTTCTAAATATATTTACACTGAGAAAGTTCTCGAAAGCTTTCTCTGCTCGTATAAATTCTATAAATGATATCGGATACAAAGTTAAAAAACAAGTATCCCCAGCAGATTCTCTAAATTCTTTACCTAAATTAACTTCTGATAAATAACTGCCTGTAAAAGCAGAATAACACTTTAATCCTCTAGTAAAGTGTCTTATTTTATTATAAATGTAAGCCGATTCTTGTACTTCATCTATAATTAGCAGAGTTGAACTATTATTCTCGAAACTCTTACCTATATCCATGTAAGATTTTTCTATAAACCAACCGTCATCCTCCAGCCCAGATCCTTCCATATAATATTTTTGCATAAGGGATTCTAACCTAGACTTTAAAACCGGATCCGACAAATCCACGGTAATAGTACTCTTAAACTCATTTCTACCTAAAAAACTTAATATTGAAGTTTTTCCCGATTGCCTACATCCACCTAATATAAGTGATAATTTAAGGTGTCTAGTTTTCCAATGCAATAAATCTTTATACAAATCCCTTTCTATCCAAATCCCCACATTAACTCTCTCCTGTATCCTAGTTACTACCCAAGGTTAAGTTCTTTGGCTAAAACTTTCAGGACAGTTTAATGCCCTTAACATAAGCTCTACAGATGCCAAAACGATCTCGATTTAGAGGTTCTAAAGAAGATTTTTTTAATGCATTCAGCTCTGTTTTCATTATTTGCCTGTCTAAGTTTATATTTAAATAACGTCGGATGGCTTTTGACCGTCTCAATATTCGACATTATTTCTGAATGCCGGCCAAGTTGCCGGTTGCAGCTCGAAATCGTCCGGAGAAACTCGGAAATTGAGGCTGCCGGAAAATTCGAGCCGGATCTGCCGGCCTTCCTTTCGAAGGCCGGCGGCAGCCGCTCCGGCGAGCTTGCCGGGGAACGCCGCGAGGGCGCCTTGCCAGCTATTGCGGCTGTTTGCCGCCCGGCTTGGCCTTGAAGGCGGCTTTGGCGTCGATGGCGGGATTTATCGATTATGTGCAAATAAGCTCGTTCGCCGCTGAAAACAAGGAGCGGCCGGAAGATATAGTCCGCTTCCCGAGCGGCGGCGAAACGCCGGATCAAGGCGCGCTTCGGCATTCATTCGAGAAGGCCGGCGCCGATATATATGAAAAAATGGCGGAAAATATAGTACCGTCCATTAACGCCGCGGTGAATCCGCTCCGCGATCCCGGCTGCGGGAACGGGATCCTGCCGGCGGACGGCCGGGAATCCGCGGGATCCAGCCGCAGCGGATGCGCCGGCGGCTGCCGAAGGGCGATCGGCATTTCCTATTCAGAGCTGGGGTTCAACAACTACGCCGGCTTTGAGGGCTACGCGCCTGCTGGCGGAACCGCGCTGACAACCATATTTTTAGGCGACACCTGTCAATCACCCCATAGCTAAGGCTAGGGGCTTAGCAATAAGTCCTGATTGACTAGCCTAAGCTTCCATCGAGAAGCTACGCTGTCCAAGAATATATAGGTACTCCGGGGCGTTTGCTCCAGCTCCGGATTCTACGGCTTATGGCTGAACAGTCCTTAGGGGAGGGGATAGTGCTGCAGGCATACAAAACCTTGGAACAGCATTGGCGAAGGGCAGCCTGCCCTAGAAATAGGGGATTATAGCGGAAGGATTG
>JAISZB010000330.1 GCA_031269465.1 Clostridiales bacterium
TTCCCCTAAGGACTGTTTAACCATAAGCCGTAGAATCCGGAGTTAGAGCAAACGCTCCGGAGTACCTATGTATTCTTGGACAGCGTAGCTTCTCGATGGAAGCTTAGGCTAGTCAATCAAGGCTTGCTAATGCAAGCCCCTAGCTTTAGCTATGGGGGTGATTGACATTAGTTTTTACGCAGTCAGCCTTTTTTTCGGACGTGCTGATTAGCGGTCAAACCCGCAGAATTTGAGGCTGGGCTATCAAAAGAATCTTTGTATAATAGGACTCAAATCTGAACTTTCAGTTCGCATCTATACTGATTTTCATAGGAAATTGCCTTTTTTAGAGCTTGATTATACAGCTGGCGCGATTGATATCGGCATTTGCGCCGCTCAATTGATAATCAATTTAAAAAGGAACTTCTGATGAAAATCGGAATATATATTTATTCAGCCTCTGTCCATTCTAAAAGATGATGGAAAAATCAGACTGGCAGGCAAAGCTGCCCTGAATCGTGGAGCCAATATACAGATTCGCATACGAAAGGGCTTGTTTGGAGCTTGATTATCCCTCCGACGCTGTATAATCAAGCTCCCAACAAGGAAATTTAGTACGAAAATCAGTTTATTTGGATGGCAATTGGTATAATCAAGGAGTAAATCGGCGTATATCGCCTGGCATTTCTTAATTAAGCCTAAGCTCTTTAGCCGCTCGAGCCGTCGCTATTATCGCCGGATTCTAATAATGCGCTGTAAATCTCGCTTTTAGGGACTCCTCTATCTCTGGCGGTCAATTTCATGGCTGATTTCCTGTCCAGGCCGTCTTTTAAATAGAAGGCCATATGCTCTTCTATTGAGAGCGATTGAAGAGACCCAACACTTTTCTTGGGAGTTGCCAAGTGCCGCGATTCATCGGTTTCGCCTTCAAGTATAATTACAATCTCTCCTCTGGGCTCTGTCTCCTTAAAGTGAGAAACCAGATCATCGATATTTCCTCGAATGAGCTCTTCATGTATCTTCGTAAGTTCGCGGATAACGGCGGCGGGCCTTGCGCCTATCGCCATTTTTAAATCTTCCAGCGTACGGAGCAGATGATGCGGGGATTCATATAGTATTGCGGTTTTGTACTCCCCCGCAATCTCATCCAGGATAGCCTTGCGCTGCTTGCTTCCCCTCGGCAGGAAGCCGTAGAAGACGAATCTCTCCGATGCCAGCCCGGAGAGCGTCAACGCGGTTGTCGCCGCTGTGGGGCCGGGGATTACGCTGACGGGAATGCTTGACTCATGGCACATGCGAATGAGATCCTGCCCCGGATCTGATATCCCGGGCATGCCCGCGTCTGTGACCAACGCTATTGTTCTGCCCTGAGAGAGCTGGCGGATTAGATCCTGGGCTTTTTCCTTTTGATTGTGTTCGTGAAAGCTTGTAAGATGCGTTTTTATATCGTAGCGATTGAGAAGCTTAAGCGTCTGCCGGGTGTCCTCCGCCGCTATGCAGTCGGATTCCTTTAGAATCCTTATTGCGCGCAGGCTGATATCCTCCAGGTTTCCCAGGGGCGTGCCTACGGCGTAGAGCGTTCCGCTCATTCAATGTACCCGCCCTTCATAGGAGATGATGCCAGCTGGGTATACACCTTAAGTATCCCTGTCCTTTCTGCGCGCTTGGCGGGAGTGAATGCGCTCCTTCTCAATTCCAGCGCTTTGTTTATCTGAGCTCTGGACATTGCCTTTCCGTCGATTCCAGTGATGTTTATCTTGCGCTTTGGTATGTCTATTGTAATGAGATCATTCGGCTCGATAAGGTTTATCGGTCCGGAGCTTGCCGCCTCAGGCGAGATGTGACCGACTACGGGTCCCCGGGTAGCGCCGGAGAAGCGTCCGTCTGTAATAAGCGCCACGCTTTTGGAAAGCGCTTCATCGGAAGCCAGCGCTTCTGTCGTGTAGAAAAGTTCAGGCATTCCGGAGCCTCTGGGACCTTCATTCCTTACAACGATGACATCTCCCGGCTCAATTTTGCCGCTTAGCACGGCATGGTACGCATCCTCTTCGCATTCAAAGGGCACGGCCCTTCCGGTGAAGACATGCATGGAAGTCGCCGCAGGCTTTACAACGGCGCCTTGCGGGGCTATGTTTCCTTTAATGTAAGCGATTCCTGCGGTTTTGAGTATGGGTTCATCATAAGGCGTAATTATCATATCTTTCTTAAGTCCGCATTTTGCCAGAAATGCCCCGCCTTTTTCAAAGAAGCCGTTTTTTCTGAGTTTTTCCAAGTTATCGCCGACAGTCAATCCGGTAACTGTCAAAGCGTCCAGGTGAAGATGGATCTTGACCTCCTCCATGATTGCCGGCACTCCGCCCGCATGCCAGAAGTACTCAGCGGAGTAGAACCCGCCCGGCCTGACATTGAGCAGGTACGGTATGCTCTTTTGCAGTTTGTCGAACATTTCGGGGGTGATTGAAATCCCGAGTTGATGGGCTATTGCTGGGATATGGAGGAGGGCGTTAGTGGAGCCGCCTATTGCGCCGTGAACTATGATAGCATTTTCAAAAGATTTTTCGTTAAGTATGTCCTTGGGGGTGATGCTGCTTTCCACGAGCTTCATTAAAGCTTTGCCAGATTTTTCAGCTATTTTCTTTAGATGCTTGCCGCTTGCCGGAGACATGGCGCTTGAAGGCAAAGCTAGCCCCAGGGCTTCCGCCATGCACTGCATGGTGGATGCGGTTCCCATGAACTGGCATGCTCCGCAGCCAGGGCAGGCGGTGTCCTGGAATTCCAGGAACTGCTCTCGAGATATCTCACCGCGCTTATATTTGGAATGGTAAGTGGCGACTTGCTCCAAAGTCAAGCCGTTCGGGCCGGTCGTCATTGAACCTCCGGGAATGAAAATGGAGGGAGCGCCAAGCCTTGCCATGCTAATCAGATGAGCTGGAACCGCTTTGTCGCAAGAAGCCGCAAACAATGCGCCGTCGAAAGGAGTGGATCTGAACTGGGCTTCAATCATTGCCGCCATAATCTCCCGTGACAGCAAGGAATAATTCATTCCGTCATGGCCTTGGGCTATGCCGTCGCATATGTCTGTAACTGTGTACTGCGCTGCCTTGCCGCCTTTTTTCTCTACGCCCTTCTTAGCTTTCTTCGCAAGCCTCCCCAGATGAATGCTGCCGGGGTGGCTGTCGCCTTTGGATGTCTGCAGCATAATCTGAGGCTTGTCCAAGTCATTTTTGCCCCAACCCATGCCCAGCTTGAGAGCATCCATTTCTACTGCGATATCCCGCATTTCCTGAGATTTTAACATTCTTACCTCTCCCGATATTTGATGGCTTGCTCCGCCAATGCGCGTCTCACAGCCGCTTGTACGGCGCGCAAGCGATTGAGAGCGCAAAGGCGGCATCCCATAAGATGGGGCATATGCCTCTAGGTTTATGTTTAGGCGTTGCGCCGAGGCGAACTGGATCCCTGCGCATTCATTCGCTTTGCAGAGTGTGAAGGATTGCGCCTTGGATCTATACTGATTTCCATATAAAATTACTTTTTTGGAGCTTGATTATACAGCGAGTGCAAAATGCCGATATCAGTCGCACCATTCAATGGATATTCTAGCTCCAAAAAAGGAACATTTGATGAAATTCGGTTTACGATCATACTGATAATCTGAGCGCGAGAACTGCGCATGCAACTGAAGATGCTTAAAAAACCCAAATATACTGATGTTGGTATTATGCGCTTAAACTTCTTTTTTATTTGCCTGCGCAACGGGCGCCATGGGGCATTTCGTCTGGCTAAGAATTTCTGGCTCCTAATTGTAATCAATAGTTTAACATATAAAATGCATTTGGACAATGTTTATATATGCGATTATTTCCATAATGCATTGCCGCCCGGCTTTTTAATATTTGGGACTGAATATGCAAGCTTATTTTGCCTGGCATGCTAAAGAGCATAGAAACTTTCCTGCTCTGGAGGTTGACTGTACAGCGAGCGCGATTGATTTCGGCAGTAGCGCCTTGAAAGTGGGCGGGCAAGATCCACTTTATGCGCATATGACTGCAAACCGGCATAAAAGAGACCTTCGCCTATAGGCGAAGGTCTCTTAGCATCCTCGTTAACTTTTTTGACGCGCATTGCTAATTCAACCAGGGCGGCCGCATAAAATTAAGCGGTCTCGCTCTGGTTGCTATATGTATAGCAGAAATCAATTTCGCCGCAAAAAAAACGGCTATGTCATTTCTGTTAAGTCTTGCGGCGCTTGAAGCTTGATTAAATAAGCGCCCGTTTAGGCTTCCAGATCTGTTGCTGCTTCTTCTTCTCCAGTATCAGAGAGAAGCGCCAGCTCGTACTTTTCCAGAACGGCCGTTTGAACTCTCTCTCTGGTGCCTGAATTGATGGGATGTGCGATGTCGCGGAATTCTCCATCCATGGTTTTGCGGCTGGGCATGGCAATGAAAAGCCCCTTGTCGCCCTCAATTACCTTGATGTCATGCACGACGAATTCGTTGTCAAGCGTCACTGAAACAATGGCTTTCATTTTTCCCTCTTTGTTTACTTTCCTGACTCTTACGTCAGTTATCTCCATTTTGTTTTCCCCTTTCTGGCAAACATAGCGAGTAATCTCGATTCTAGTCAATTTTGGCAAAAATTAACTGCACCCATTATAAGTTATTATTCTTATAAAATCAATAAAAACCGCAATTTTTTTTCAGCAATAAATTGGTTCTTTTTGCAATATTAGGCACAAGGCGAGAAAATAAACTATTTACATTACGTTCAAAATGCAGGCAGGGTTCATTAACAGAATCGTTCGGTTATTTCGCTTTAGCCATTAAGGCAGGTTAAAAGCGCATAATTCGACTCAATCTGCGGCGATGAGATGAAGCTGGCTGCTTATTTCTTGACGATGATTTTGTCATAGTTTTTATTTGACAAAATCTTTATCAAGAAATTTAAATATGCAAGCTTTTCTATGAGACAGATATGCTTCATTTCCTTGTCAATTCAGTCACCGTCCCTTGATTGCGCATGGCTGGCAATAAGCGCCGCATCTATTGTAATCAAGAGGTGAAATCGATATTCTAATATCATCCTTGACGAAGCGGCGATTGGAGCACATTCGACAAAGCGCATCGACAGTCTCCAAATAAGATTTAAATTTACTGATATTATACAGCAAATTTCTTGTGAATTCAAGTACTTTTCGACTCATTCCGCAATGGCCGAACCGTTTTCTGCTACATTTAGAAAATATAGCTTGAAAGGGTTGAATTTCTCTCGTTTTCTGAGTCTATCGGGAGCGGGATGCCTGAGGCAGGCAAGGCGGCTACTGTACTGATTGCAGTCAAATTCGCCTATTTTAGCTTGATTATCCATAGAGGCGCGCTGCATCAAGCCCAAAATGGGAAATTTCATAAGCAAATCAGTATATTAGGTCGAATTGGAAGAATAGAGGGGATTGCCTTATGGATTTTATCCAGGATATATGGAAAGAGGTGCCGCGCTTTGTTCTCATAAATTTTTAAGCATATCCGGCCCAGTCCGCAACTTTGATTTGCAGTCAAATGCCTGGCTTGGATTTTGACTGTCGCTTTCAAAAACGCCGATATCAATAGCGCTCGCTGTACAGTCATTCAAAACAGGAACTTGCATATGCAAATTTTACTAGCGGATTGGGCCGGATATGGATGATATTGGTTGAACTTAGCGACGGTTTCAACCGTCAAATAAAAGAGAATGCAAAAACCTTACAGTACATAGCCTTTGGCCAGAATCACAGGGTTCTCGTATGAGCCGACAACCTGCTTGCCGTCGGAGAGCACAACTTCTTTGTCAAGGATTGCGTTTTCAACTTTGCAGCCGTTTCCGATATAGCTTCCCTCCATGACGATGGAGTTTACAATGGAAGAGTTCTCTCCAGTAAAAACTTTGCGAAAGAGCACGGAGTGCGAGATGTAGCCGTTTATGATGGAGCCGCTTCCCACCAGGGCGTCTTTGGCTTGGGAGCCGGCGTTGTATTTTCCGGGCGGCTCATCCTTGGGCTTGGTCTCAATGTATGGGAAATCTTTTGTAAAAAGGTCTCTGACCTCTTTTTTTAGAAAATCCATGTTGCAGTCAAAATAGCTTTTCACGCTGTTCAGGGTCTTCCAATAGCCGTCGTAGTGAAAGCCGTAGATTTTGAGCTTCTTGCGGTAGCGTATTATGATGTCCTTGACCAGATCATAGCGATCCTCAGCCTGAATTGCTTCCAGAAGCTTTATGAGAAGGGTCCTCTGTATGACGTAGATTCCCAAGGAGACGAGATCTGATTGGGGATCTAGAGGCTTTTCCTCAAGATCAGTCACACGGTTCTGATCGTCCACCTCCAAGACTCCGAACGAACTGAGATCATCGCCTGGATCGGCTTTGCGGTAGGCAATTGTGATGTCGGCGTCCTTTTCGATATGGTAGTCGAGAATATGATTGTAATCCATTTTATAGACCGCGTTTCCTGAAACTATCACTACATAGCTTTCATTGCTTCGCTTCAAGTATGTTATATTCTGATAGATGCTGTCGGCGGTGCCTCTGAACCAGAATGAGTTCTTATTGGTCAGATAGGGCGAGAAGATGAACAGCCCGCCCTGTTTTCTGCCAAGATCCCACCATTTGGCGGACGACAGATGATCATGCAGGGAACGGGAGTTGTACTGGGTGATGACTGCAACTTTGCCTATGCCTGAGTTTGACATGTTTGACAGGGGAAAGTCAAGGCTTCTGTAGCAGCTGCCCACAGGCACCGCGGATGTCGCGCGCAGGTCTGTAAGCTGCTCAAGACGCTCGTTGTTCCCGCCGGCTAAGATGATTCCAATCGCCTTCACACGATCACTTCCTTTTCATGAATGATGCTTCTCCCGCTGGCAAGGCGGTTTGAATCAAAGTCTTCATACGTAGAGGCGCCGTATATGACGCAGTTCTTGCCTATAGAGACATTGTCGGGAACAAAGGAATTCTCTCCGATTACTGTTATGCCTGTATCATAAACGCTAGGTTTGTGCTCATTGGGTATGTTGTCGCCTTCTCCGATGAAGACGTTTGATCCGATTTCGCTGTTCTCGTCAATAATCGCCCTCTCAACTACGGTGTTCCTGCCGATTCGGCAGCCGCCCATAATGATTGAGTCCCTTATGACTCCGCCTTCTTCAACATAAACGTCATGGCCCAGGACGGAGTTGTAAACCGCGCCGTAAATCTCGCAGCCTTCCGAGAGGAGGCTCGTGCGCACGTCAGAATTGGGGCCGGTGTACTGTGGAGGCTGATGATCCGCGTCTGTGTAGATCTTCCAGAAATCGTCGTACAGGTTGAAGTCGGGGAGGGTTTTGATGAGATCCATGTTGGCTACCCAATATGACTCTACAGTGCCTACATCCTTCCAGTAGTCGTTGAAGCGATAAGCGTACATGGTTCTGCCCTCGCCCAGCATCATCGGGATTATGTGCTTTCCGAAATCGCTGTCGGGATGAATCTTATTGTCCGCAATAAGCGCGTCGCGAAGCTTGTCCCATGTAAAAATGTATATTCCCATGGATGCCAGGTTGGATTTCGGGTTCGGAGGCTTTTCTTCGAATTCATACACGCTGTCGTCATCTCTGGTGTTCATAATTCCGAAGCGGCTGGCCTCTTCAAATGGGATTTCGCGAACGGCGATAGTTGCGTCGCACTTGTTCTTCTTATGAAAGTCAAGCAATTTGGAGTAATCCATTTTGTATATGTGATCTCCGGATAAAATAAGCACATACTCTGGATTATGGCCGTTGATGTAGTCGATGTTCTGATAGATGGCGTTCGCCGTCCCGGAGTACCACTCTCCCTGCTCGCCTTTGACATGCGGGGCGAGCATGGTCACGCCGCCGTTTCTGCGATCCAAGTCCCAGGGTATTCCTATTCCTATATGCTGGTTGAGGAGCAGGGGTTCGTACTGCGTAAGGACTGCGACAGTATCGACGCCAGAATTTATGCAGTTGCTCATAGGAAAATCGATAATCCTGTACTTTCCGCCAAAGGCTACGGCTGGTTTAGCCTTGCTGTTTGTCAGGACGCCAAGTCTGCTGCCTTGCCCGCCCGCAAGCAGCATGGCGATCATTTCTTTCTTCTTCATGGCTAGCCTCCATAATAATGTTTTATTAATAATAGCACATTTCAACTCTGGCTCCAATGAATGTTAAATAATTCACATATTTATGATCTATTTGCTGCAAACCCTCCCTGCCTTGCCTGAAGCAGATAGTAACAATCGCATCCAGGCGGATTTTTGATAAAAAGCGTGAAAAAACCAATTATTTGTTGACGATGAATTTATTATAAACACATTCTGTTTTCTTGAGTCATTTTAGATTCTAAGCCAAGAAAAAAACTGAGCTGAAGGTTCTTAGGCTCTTTTTATACTGATTTTCATAGAAAATTGCCTTTTTAGTAGCTTGATTATACTGAGAGTGTGAGTGATATCGGCATTTCGCACCATTCAATGGATAATCAAGCTCAAAAAGGAACATAGGATGAAGATCGGCATAGCAGAAAGCTATGGAAAACAGATTTTTGCTATAAGCCACAGTAGAGCTTTCATGCATAGGCATGAAGTCTTTGCCATTGTTTTTCTGCCGCTTTTATATTTTATTTCATCAGGTTTGGAGAAGGAGTCTCCCGCCTCAAATGCCGCCGGGCAATGGGCGGGGAGGAATGCGCCCCTCTCTTTCGGCTGGAATAGCCGTGCGCCTAGCTTAACGCCCATAAAAGCCGCGTCGCGAAATGATTGCCCCGGCTTGAAGCTAATAGTACAGTACTCCTGCATGAAAGCCGCCGCGGCAGCCCCCGCGAAGCGACGCTTGATTGCCCGGCGAGTAGCCTCCGGAACTGCGGCTTTCCATATGATTGACGTTAAAAAGAGGTATTTTCAACCTTTTCGCCGCAGAACACAACATATACCCGCGCGTTCCAAAAGCCAAGCTTTTTGCCAGCCAGCTCCTGATATATACTGATTTGCATATGAATATTCCGATTTTGGAGCTTGATTTTACAGCGGGTGAGAAATGCCGATATCGCACTGCTCTATGGAGAGCCAAGCTCCAAAATTGTGCTTTTGACTGCAAATCGGACTATCAGGAGCTTTGATTTTCTTAAATGACAAAGGTTGCCGCCTCTACTGGGATTTTTGCATTTGGCGGCAGCTTGTCAATGTCTGATGCAGCCTTGATCGCAAGCCTGCATTATTAGAACGCTTTTGCATCTTGGCGCGATATGTATACTGCTTTTCATTTAAACCCCTATGACGCTGCGCTTCACCGCTAAGGGTGAAAATATAAAGTCATTTGTGTATTTGGGGCATGGATAAATGTCCATAAATTGTATTTTCGTACTAAACTGCCTTTTTTTGTTGATTATACAGCGAGCGCAAAATGCCGATATCAGTCGCGCCATTCAATGGACAGTCAAGCTCCAAAAAAGGAACATTTAATGAAAAGCGGTATATGATGAAACTCTGATTGCTTTGCATTCTGGATCTGCCCATAAAGAAAATGGCGGCTGCGCGCAGCCCTCGATATGCTTTCCTGAGGCACTTTGCTGGCAAGAGGCTTGCGGCTGCGCGTATTTAAGATTTTCTATAATTCAGTGGAATAAACCCTTCCTCCTCATTGTGCGGATAACCTCTAAATGGCGAATATGCGGTGAACCCTGCGTGCGATGAAATGCGAATTCTCTCTCGCGGAGACATTCGCCTCTTTTTAGAGATTTCGAACGCCATGCATTCGCGGTTGCCAAAACGGAGAACTTAAGCCTTTTATAAGGGATGCTGGCAATCTAGAACCTGGGTTGTGGCAGTTATACTGATTTGCATATAAACTACTATGAAGCTTCGCTTCACCACTAAGGATGAAACCATCACTTATTTAAAGTTTTATTTCCGCTAAAATCGGCAAAAATATGGAAGGCAGGATAGGTTCATTAGTTTTTG
>JAISZB010000362.1 GCA_031269465.1 Clostridiales bacterium
CCGCCTCGCCTGCGGCTTCGGCGGTCTTGGGGTCTGGTGGCCCCTGCTCCTACGTCTTCCACTTGGGGAAAGGAAAAAAATCCCTATGGCATCTGTTGCATTTGATATTGCAATTTATATAGCTACCAGTTTACGAAAATTTAACAAAAACCCTATTGACAATCGAACCCTGACTCCGTATAATGTCTGCATGCTGACAATCAGTAAGCTAACAAAATCGGAGCTGAGGCATTATGATAAAAAAGTCAATCCTTTATGAAGTCAAAGCACTGTCTAACCTCATTGGAAGCCAAACCGAGCGCGTCCTTGCGGAAGGCGGCGAAGACAACCCGACAGGCATGCAAGGCTTTATCATTGGGTATCTTGGCGACAGCAAGGACAAGGATGTATTTCAAAGGGATGTGGAATCAGAGTTTCAAATTAGCCGAGCGACAGCCACGAGCATTCTTCAGCGCATGGAGAAGAATGGCTTTATTGAGCGTCATTCGGTGGATTTCGATGCAAGGCTGAAAAAGCTGGTGCTTACCCCAAAGGCAAACCGCTCATATGAAAGCGTTATGCGAATAATACGCGGCATAGACGAAAAAGCGCTGGAAGGACTGACTGAAGTGGAGATTGAAGTGTTTCGGACTGTGCTACGCAAGATGCAAATCAATCTGGAACAGGGCGAAGTTTGCCGAAGGCAAGCATTTTGCGTGTCCGAAGGACAGGAGGATTAGCAATGATAAGGAAGTTGATGAAATCAGTTCGCGAGTACAAAAAGGCTGCCGTAGCCACCCCAATATTTATGGCTTTCGAGGTGGCGATGGAGATAGTTATACCACTGCTAATGGCAAATTTAATTGATCGCGGCATCAACGGCGGAGAAATGAATTACATCGTGAAAATAGGCGCTGCGCTATTGGCTTTCGCCTTGCTATCAATGGCTTTCGGCATGCTGTCCGGACGTTTCGCTGCAAAGGCTTCGGCAGGATTTGCCCACAACCTGCGACAGGATATGTATTACAACGTGCAAAGCTTCTCGTTTTCCAACATTGACAAGTTTTCCACATCAAGCATCATCACTCGGCTGACGACTGATGTCACAAACGTACA
The DNA here is from genome assembly GCA_031269465.1 of Clostridiales bacterium. GTDB lineage: Bacteria > Bacillota > Clostridia > Lachnospirales > WQUN01 > JAISWZ01. The sequence continues at coordinate 1,096 of JAISZB010000362.1, forward strand.
GAACGCCTTTCAGATGATTTTGCGAATGGCTGTGCGCGGTCCAGTTATGCTGGCTTTATCATTGGCCATGTGCTTTAGGATAAACTTTGAGCTGTCGCTTATCTTTCTTGCGGTTGTGCCGCTATTAGGGTTCGGCCTTTTATTTATAGCAAGCAAAGTGCATCCGATTTTCGTGAGCGTTTTTGAAACATATGACAAGCTGAACAATATGGTTCAGGAAAATCTGCGCGGCATTCGCGTCGTAAAATCCTATGTGCGAGAGGAATATGAAAAAGACAAGTTCGAAGCCATATCCCAAATTATCTACAAGGAATTTTCCAAGGCGGAAAAACGGCTCGCGTTCAACATGCCTCTTATGCAGCTTTGCATGTACGCCTGCATGCTGCTGATCGCCTGGCTTGGCGCCAAGCTTATAGTAGGCGGCGATATGTCCACCGGCCAGCTTATGAGCGTAATCACCTACGCAATGCAGATTTTAATGAGCCTTATGATGCTGTCAATGGTTTTCGTGATGATAATCATTTCGCGGGCTTCCGCCGAGCGCATTGTAGAGGTGCTGAGCGAAAAATCAGACCTTGCAAACGTGGCGAAGCCGATAACCAAGGTCGCTGATGGCAGCGTTGTGTTCCGGAATGTCAATTTCAGCTACGCCAAGGACAGCGGAAAGCTGTGTTTCAGTGATGCGAGCTTTGAGATAAAATCAGGCGAAACGGTTGGAATCCTCGGCGGGACTGGCAGTTCAAAAACTACGATGGTGCAGTTGATTCCGCGCCTGTATGATGTCACGAGCGGGCAAGTGCTCGTCGGTGGCGTTGACGTGCGGGAGTACGACATTGAAGCGCTCCGTCAAGAAGTGGCGGTCGTGCTGCAAAAGAACGTTTTGTTTTCTGGCACCATAAAGGAAAACTTGCGGTGGGGCGATGAAAACGCGAGCGACGAGGATCTTGCCCGTGTCTGCAGACTGGCGCAGGCTGACGATTTTATCCGTAGTTTTCCCGAAGGCTACGACACTTTTATCGAACAAGGCGGGACGAATGTGTCAGGCGGACAGAAACAGCGATTGTGCATAGCCAGGGCTCTTTTGAAAAAGCCCAAGGTGCTTGTCTTAGATGATTCAACCAGTGCGGTGGACACCAAGACCGACGCTCAGTTAAGGCGCGCATTGCGCGAGGAATTGCCAGGCACAACCAAGATAGTCATAGCCCAGCGCATTGCCTCCGTTCAGGACGCAGACAAAATCATCATGCTTGACGGCGGTCGCGTGATCGCCATAGGCACGCATGACGAACTGCTGGCAGGCAATGTGATTTATCAAGAAGTATGGCAGTCACAGACCGGGGGAGGCGACTTCGATGAGGCCATCTAGCATGAGAATTGACGGAAAGACAGTGAAGAGGCTATTAGGATGCATCACAGGCAAATACAAGCTGCTGTTGGCCGCCGTGCTCATTTGCATCGTTGTCAGCGCGGTTTCAGGCGTAATCGGCTCGATGTTCATCCAAGAATTGATTGACGATTACATCATGCCGCTCCTTCTGACGGACAGCCCGGTATTCTCAGGCTTGCTGAATGCGATTCTTGCTATGGGGCTCGTCTATTCAGTTGGAGTTGCCTCCACTCTGCTTTACAACTGGCTTATGGTTATTGTCGCGCAAGGAACCCTCAAAACAATTCGCAATGACATGTTCTCGCATATGCAAACATTGCCGATCAAATATTTCGACACGCACACATTCGGCGACACGATGAGCCGCTACACAAACGACACGGATACGCTCCGCCAGATGATAGCGATGAGCTTGCCGCAGTCGCTATCGTCAGCTGTAACAATCGCCGCCGTTTCGTGGGCGATGCTCGCAATCAACATTTGGTTGACGCTATTGGTTTTTGCCTGTGTTGCAGGGATGTTTTCCATTATAAAGTTCATAGGCGGGAAATCCGTTGGATATTTCGTCAGGCAGCAAACAGTCCTTGGCGACGCCAACGGTTTTATTGAGGAAATGATCAACGGCCAAAAAGTAGTGAAAGTATTTTGCCATGAAGAACAGTCAAAAGCCGCATTTGACAAAAAGAATGGCGAATTGAGGGAAGTTGCCGCCGCTGCCAACAGCCTCGCCAACATCATAGGGCCTGTCGTAAACAATGTCGGCAATGTGCAGTATGTACTCGTCGCCATTGTCGGCGGCGCGCTTGCAATCGGTGGAGTGGCCGGAGTTACGCTCGGTGCGATTGCCTCGTTTCTTATGCTCTCCAAGAGTTTCAGCCAGCCAATCGGACAAATTTCGCAGCAGCTGAATGCTGTGATTATGGCGCTCGCGGGCGCAGGGCGCATATTTGAATTGATAGATGAGGCGTCGGAAAGAGATGATGGCTATGTGACGCTGGCAAACCCGGAGCCAGGAGTGTGGCAATGGGAGCATCCGCACAGCGACGGATCTGTCACGTATACTGACGTTCGAGGTGATGTGCGGTTAAATGATGTGGACTTCGGGTACAGTGAAGAAAAATTGGTGCTGCGCAACATAACGCTTTACGCGAAGCCAGGTCAGAAAATAGCCTTTGTCGGCGCGACAGGAGCAGGCAAAACCACAATCATAAATCTGCTTAACCGCTTCTACGACATTGCCGACGGGAAAATCCGCTTTGACAACATCAATATCAATAAAATCAAAAAAAGCGATCTGCGGCGCTCTTTGGGCGTAATATTGCAGGATACCAATTTGTTTACAGGAACTGTAATGGACAACATCCGCTACGGCAAGCTGGACGCGACTGACGAGGAGGTCGTCCGCGCCGCTAAGCTCGCCAACGCGCATGATTTTATAATGCGTCTGCCCGACAGCTATCAAACCATCATTGAGGGTAACGGCGGCAGCTTGTCCCAAGGCCAGCGCCAGCTACTCTCCATAGCCCGCGCCGCCGTTGCTGATCCGCCTGTAATGGTTATGGACGAGGCAACCTCAAGCATTGACACGCGGACGGAAACAATCGTGCAAAGGGGGATGGATGGACTGATGCAGAACCGCACCGTTTTTGTTATTGCCCATCGCCTGTCCACCGTGCAAAACGCTAAAGCCATTATGGTGCTGGAACAGGGTCGCATTATTGAGCGCGGCGACCACAGCTCGCTTATTGCTGAGAAAGGCAAATATTATCAATTGTATACAGGAGCGTTCGCTGCAGAGCAATGAAAACAGACGTTGCTAAATTATACCTATTGTAATGCCATGCAGAGAAAATCTCCAAATCCACAGCATTCCTTCATCATCGCGCTGAAAGCGCGTTAATAATGATTCAGGTCAATAAATCCGGATAAGGCTAAATATCTTAAGGATGATTAGTGGATCCCGGAGATGAAATTATGAAGAATTCCCGTCTCTTCACTTAAACTAATGATCTCTAAATAAGTGTTTGCCTAAGTTAAATAATGGAAACTCGGATTTGAAGGTAATATTGCACAAAATGCAGATTCTGTTCAGGAATGCCATGTGAGTTTTGGAATTGGGGATATTGCACAAAAAACTGCTTGCAGATACTCATAATGCCTTGATTGAAAAATATAGCGGTAGCCTGTGCAAAATGGCATATATTAGATCCTGCCAGAGAAAGTGATATGCCAATTGAGCGGAGGCTGCCCTATGAATCCTGCTACAGTCGATATTTCTTGGATTGCCGAATGCCTGAAAGAGCAGAAATTGACAGCCAATTTTTCTGATTCCCAAATACGGCGCATCGCGGCGTTTGCGGTGCCGATGGCGGAAAAGGCTCCGATGCAAAAACTGCCCGCGGAGCCGGACGATTGTGGCCGCGCAACCCTGGGGCGCTTCATTTCAGTTGGAAAATGGGAAAGAATGCTGGTGTGAATGCATGCTTAATCATTCCAAAGAAACTGAAAAGCCGATTCTCTTCAGTTTCGACGCTGCAGCAGATGCGGAGGGCAAGCCTTCGAGACGGGCGAGGCGGCTCATTCGAGGGACGGTGCACAGTCTGAAAACACTTTATGTAGATTAACTAAAATACAGATTATAATGCAGTTTACTCTATATGCAACACTATTTTCTCGAAAAATATACAATGCAAGGATGTAGCCAACCAAATGCTTAATTCATCGTTTTTTGGGACAGATATATCACGTTAGAAACCATGTAGCATCTAAATGCATAAATTCTGTCATTGATTGGATTTAACCTATTGCTTGAAGCAGTTGCTTGTTGGGGAGGATAGTGTTTCGATTGCTTGCCCGATGGTTCACATACCGACTGCTGCTTGCGCACGAAATTAAAATTTCATGAATTAAATAATAAACTGATTTGATGGAGCCGCTTTAGCCCGCTATGGCCAAAGGCTCCGCTTTCAGGATGGAATCCGCTCCTCATGGGAGTCATGCTTTCGGCTTTCCTGCGTGTCTTCAAGGAATGTCTCCGTGAACGCATGTCGACATGGCGTCTTCCTGCGGCGCGCCCCGACCTGGCTCAGGAGGACTTTGGCTTTCCATCTGGCTTCAATCCGAAAAAGCTGCCTGCGATCAACGGTCATAGAGCAAGCAGACAGTCAATTCGGCGTTCAGGGAGCTTGAAAAACAGAACATCGCTGCGTTATTGCGTTATCAGCTGTGGATAGCGACAGACGCAACAAGAGCATTGCTTTTATGTCGGCAGGCTGTCGTGTTGTGCAATAGTGCATTGATAGTGTATGCAAAGTTGATGAAATAGCGTTTAAGAAGATGAGCGTACTTGAAAGAAACGCCATGCTCAGCAACGCTGAAAATTCTCTCCAGCCATTCAAAGGCAAGGCCTCTCAGATTTTCGGCGGGGAGAGCTTTTTAATGAATAAAGCCTTGTCAACTCCGCGGAGGAATACTCTTCTGAAATGCTTTGCCCCTTCAGCGCTTGGAATGTGCAGCGCCTATTCATACGTTGCTGTGGACGGCATTTTTGTCGGCAGGGGTATGGGCGTGGACGCGCTTGAAGCTGTAAACCTCGCCGTACAGTTTGCGCTGTTCATTTGTCTTGCCTGAAGCCCATCGCAAAGGATTCCCGCCTCATCTTGCCCTTGAATGCGGACGGCGTGCCGCCGAAGGCAAGCTGGCCGTCCTGATGGGATTCCAACTTTCTTTTCGCTACGCGCTCCTTCTCCTTGCATTTGCCGTTCTCCTTCAAAATCGCGATGAATGCGCACTAGCTCGCATTGCCGGTCAGCGAGGCCGGAGAGAAGGCCGCGCGTTCCGCCCCTTGCGGGCTGCCTCTATTCCATTTTTCAACTGATATGAAGCGCTCCAAGGCTGTTCGGCGGCAATCGCCAGATCTGCGGTGTCCATGCCCACAAACTCTGCATAAAAGGAGCTGTTAAACCAGGTGCTCGTCCGGCCCCTAGACAGACTGGTCATAGCCACGGCGATTTCCGCGCCCTCCAGAGGGTTAAGCTCTGCCATGCGTTAAATTACTCGGCCAAATCCCATCTTCATAGTAACGCAGATTATTATGCATGCATTTTGGCAATCTTGCGGCAGGTTTCTTTCGTTAACACGCTAAAGCGCATTATATTCTCATCCAGATCAGCCACGCCATTTGCCAGCTGCTCCTGAACGCCTGCAGTCTACCGGAAGAGCTTGAATTGTCTCAAAAAACGCTATTTTAACGCCTTTTGGACGAAATTCTGGGGGCCGAAAAGGCGAATCAAGCGCATATATTTTCAGTCTAAAACCGTCGCATTCGCAGATTCCAACTATAATGAGCCTAGCGTGGATCCAGGGGCTGAGAAGCCAGGAAAGGACACCTAGGCGCGCTTGGGCGATAAAAAATTCGCAGGCAAATAAATCAGGGGCATGCTAGTTATGTCCCAAGTTACTTTATAGAGATAAAGCTGTTTAATTAAATTATGAAAATTGAGGTTTCTTAGCAAAACTGCTTTATTCCATTTCGTCGAAAGATTTTATCCGAAATTATGACTTGGCGATATATGCCTCCAATTTCGAGACGGAAACGGAAACGTCTGTTATAAGGCTGAACTGGAAGGGCTTCAAGGGTATCGGCAACGGCATGCCGTGGTTTGTACATGAGCTCCCGACGATGTTCGCCAGCCTGTCCAACCCGTATCATCTGCTCGACGTGCCGATGATAAAGACGTATATAAACGCGTATGCGAACAGCGATTATGTAATCGGCGCGGCCATTGAAAAGATTCTCGGCGAAAGCGAGTTCAAGGGCGTGTCGCCGGTGGA
>JAISZB010000031.1 GCA_031269465.1 Clostridiales bacterium
ATACTGCTTTTCATATAAACCCCTATGAAGCTTCGCTTCACCACTAAGGATGAAAATATTAAGCCATTTGTGTGTTTGAGGCATGGACAAATGTCCATAAAATGTATTTTCGTACTAAATACTCTTTTTTGGAGCTTGATTATACAGCGAGTGCAAAATGCCGGTGTCGGCATTTCGTACCACTCAATGGATAATCAACAAAAAAGGTGATAGTCGCAACAATCATTGATTGACAATATCAGCAAACTTTGAAATTTAACTGTAGATATGCTATCTATATCTCATCGGTAAATCAATGACAATTGCGACTATCACCACAAAAAAGAAACATTTGATGAAAAGCGGTATAACCTTCAACTCTCCAGTCTCTGATGTGATTGCTGAAAAAACCTATAATCGCTTCCATGCCGAAGCCGAAGATAAGCGACACGCTGCTTGAAACCGAAAGGCAAGCCATTCGCAGAGCTGATTCTGACGATTGGCATTTTCCCCGAGCACCTCTCCCAGACAGAAAGGGTGTGCAGCGAACAGGATTTAGCCTTTTTTGGATCATTTCTGTTGAGTGGCCGCACTCTATAGGCAAGCTCCAAAATTTCAGTGTTAAGTGATTCGACTGTTCTTTATATTAATCCCAATTTATTCCACTGTATTTTCTAAAGCCTTCCATGCTTAGCCTTATTGATTCCATTTCACTCGGAAGCTGGGTAAAATCCTGCTCAAGAATTATATATTCCGCAGCTCCTATCTCATTTGCCTTGTCTATGATCGCCTGAATTTCCATAATCCCCGTTCCAATCTCGGCGAAGTCTTCAGCAGAAACGGCCTCTGGACGAAAGTCTCCCCGAAGCCCGAGCTGCTGCTCCCTTTGTTGAATCCTGAAGATGTTGACGGGAGACTTGGTGGTCTTTGACATGTCTTTTTGATGCAGCAGCATGATCCTGTCCTTGTACCTGGATATAAGCTCTATCGGATCTACTCCTGCGCGAAAAGCCCAGAAGGTGTCAAGTTCAAAGCTGACAAGGGCAGGATCCGTCCTTTCCATCAAAAAATCCATGATGAGCTTTCCTCCGATAGTCTGGAACTCATGAGTGTGGTTGTGATAAATGAATCTTAATCCTTCGGATTTTAAGATCTGGCCGATTCGATTGAACTTCTCGCACTTTAAGAAGAGATCCTCAAGCCCGTTGAATGTCTCCATAGGATCTACTATGTTCTTGTTGCCTATCGCGAGATTGTAATCGATTATCTCCCCCAAAGCCGATTCGTGAAGAGGGTGTATGTGGGCGCTTGCAATCTTCGCGCCTGCATTTTCCAGAATTATCTTAAGCTCTTTGGATGAAATCCCGAATCCCAGTCCGGGATCTTTTTCGGCGCTGTGGTTTGCCGCTTCCAGATTCCTGTAGCCTGTTTCTGCAACCTTTTTAATGGTTTTCGCAGGATCCTCCGCCAGGGAGTTTCTGACTGAGTATAGCTGGATGCCTGATTTAAGAGGCATGCGTTCATCTTCTTTCATAGCGAGATTTTAAATCTATAGCTTTCCTAGAACAACAAGGGTTTTGTATTCATAAGTTACGAATCCGCTTTTTTGATGCTTGCTGAAGATTTCCTCGAGCGACGCCTTAAGCGGCTCATAATGAGGATGTCCTTCAACCGGAGCATAAGAGCTTGAGAGGGCTCTTCCCCAGAGGCCTTCGAAATTAATGGGCGCGCTCCAAGCTAAGAGCCTGGACGTGAAATTTCCGTCAAAGAATAGTTCAAATTGCTTGAGATTCGTTAGATCATGATGATGTTTGGGGTAATCCCCTGAATAGATATCGGCTGCGTCCAAATAGGATCTCATGAAATCAGAAGCGCAAGCATCCGCTTGGTTCCATATAAGCGCGGCAACTCCAGCTGATGTTGATATCCTCCTGAATTCCTTCTTGCATTTTTCTTTGTCAAACCAGTGGAATGCTTGAGCTGCAACGATAAGCGCCGCGAAATTGTCCGGAAGAGTCGTCTCTTCTGCAGACGCGCAAACAGAATGGAAATTAGGAAATTTAGAAAGCTCAGCTTCTGCTTCACAACGCATCATTGGATTCGGCTCTACGGCATAAATCTGCCTTCCTGATGGCAGAAGCATCTTTGTGAGCTTGCCCGTGCCTGATCCTATGTCAGCCGCTGGGCCATCCTCAGAGCTTTCGAGAATAAGCCTTACTGCCTCATCAGGATAATCAGGCCGATGCCTCGCATATACTTTCGCTCGGTCAGAGAAGCGCTCCTTGCTGTCTGTGGCATCCATATGCATCAATCCAATCCTTTCATTTTGGTCATTCTAGCACGAGCGCCATTGATTGTAAAGCGCTCAGGCGCGGGTATATGAAAGCGCTGAATATAAGATTCTCATATATGCCGAATTGCAGTCAGATCCACCTTTTTTGATGCTTATCCTCTTTCAAGATAAGAAATACCGATATCAATCGCGCTAGCTTTACAGACAAGCCGCAAAATAGGAGGATTGAATGCGCGTCAGTTGTAATTTACAAGCGCAAAAGCCCCCAAAGCCCTTAAAAGGGCCATGAGGGCTTCTATATGCGCATGCTGATCGAGGATCGGCATAAATGAGGGAAAAGGAAAGAGATTTCATATCTATACCGCTTTTCATCAAATGTTCCTTTTTTTGTTGACTGTCCATTGAGTGGTGCGATTTATATCGGCATTTCGCACTCGCAGTATAATCAAGCTCCAAAAAAGGTTATTTTATATGAAAATCAGTATACGTAGAAGGAATCAGCTGCATAATCGCTTTCCTTTTCCTCTAACTCTAGCAAGGAGGAATCACTGCCATCAAGGCAAGAACCCCTAAATGAGAAACGGCGGAATAAAGGGGTTTGCGGATAATTAGAGTCTAAGGCTTTTAAGGCCGCCCCAATGGCAGTGACAACGAAATGAAAAAAGAAGCTATTGCGTTAATTAGACCGCTTTTATAGAGCAGGCGGTTTCACTTGAAGTATCTATTTAAAAGACCTTCGAAAGCTTTGCCATGGCGAGCTTCGTCCTTGCACATTTCATGTACTGTGTCATGAATGGCGTCGTATCCGAGCTGTTTGGCGCGAGTTGCGATTTCTTTCTTTCCGGCGGTGGCGCCGAACTCGGCCTCAACTCTCAGCTCAAGGTTTTTCTTTGTATCAGGGTGAACCACTTCGCCAAGAAGCTCAGCGAATTTAGCGGCATGCTCGGCTTCTTCCCAAGCAATGCGCTTGTAGGCTTCGCCTACCTCAGGATAGCCCTCACGGTCGGCCTGCCTGCTCATAGCAAGGTACATGCCGACTTCTGAACACTCGCCCAAAAAGTGAGCCCTGAGGCCTTCCAGAACAGCAGCGTCTACATCCTTGGCAACTCCAATGCGATGCTCATCAGCCCATACTCTTTCTTCAGCTTTCTGAAGAACGAATTTGGAAGCGGGAACACCGCACTGAGGACACTTTTCAGGAGGCGTGTCGCCTTCATGGACATAACCGCATATCGAACAGATATATTTCATAATTATACACTCCTTTGTATTGTCCAGCCGGCTTGGCGCCGGCGATTAAGTTGTCGCGAAGCGCGCTTAGGCCGCCGCGCGCATGCGCTTTTTGGCGCTTTGCAATATCTTGAACATGGATTTTAGAAGCGGAAGGCAGACGCAGCTGAACTCGAGTTGCCCAGGGCGTGTTTGAAAATCCATAAGTGGGGATTGCGCCTTGAATTCATGGGGCAAGCGCTTCAAACGCGGCAAGGAGGCGCCATAGTTCGAATCCTCAATCCGTAAAGAGCTTGCGCGCAGGCATAGATGGATGGACATGCATGCCCTTTTGCATTTAAACGAATTCAAAGTGCAACCCCATATAGAGGAAATTGCAAACACGCCTCAACAAAGGCAATTAAACCCTCATAGAGCTTTTCCTGAGTTCGCGCTTTTCAAAGCCGGGACTCAGCCGGTTAGAGAGCTTACATCAAGCTTTCTTGCTTGAAAGCTTGCTCGATGAGCTAATGTTTTGGGCATCCAGAAGAATTGAGCATTTTGGGCAGATGCCCCAAATGCGAAGATCTTTCTTCTGTACGTAAAAACCTTCCAGGCTTGTGCAATCAAAGTCAGGCAAATCGAAGTCGTAAATCTCCCCGCATTCCCTGCACTGAAAATGGGCATGCTCTCTGGGGTTGCTGTCGTAGTGTACTCCTGGGCCGTTCATTCCAAGAAACTGGATGAGCCCCGCTTCCTGAAAGGTGGATACTGTGTTGTATACAGAGGCTTGCGACAGCGTAGGCATTACTTCTCTCAAATCAGTATAAATCTGATCAGCTGTGGGGTGGCTGTGCTCTTCAAGGTAGTTGAGTATCAGAAGCCTCACGTAGGAAGGACGTATGCCTGATTCTTTGATGCGATTCAATAAGTCTTGATCATTGATAGCTTTCATTTAGACCTCTTATAAATTTAGAATAATTACATTATCAGTATATCAAGGCAGTTAAACTTTGTCAACAATTATTTTGGATGTAACATAAATGTAATAATTGCCAGGCTTCAAAACAGCGTCCCTTTAAGTTCACATTAAGTCGGTACATTTGATCGAAGCATAAATCCGCGCGGTTGCAATGATGCGCTTAGGAACGCTCCAATCTTGAAGCTGTGGCAAAGAAGAGGTTAAACATGCTCCAAAATCTATGGATATGACAGAAAATCGGCATATCAGCGCCTATTTACGAGGACTACTGAGAGATCATTGACATTTGTGCCGGTAGGTCCGGTTTTTATAAGTCCGTCTATTGCGCCGAGGGCTTCGTAGGAGTTGTTGTCGGCTAAATATGAGAACAAGTCAATGCCCTTCTCCTTGAGCCTTTCCATGGCGCCTCCGTCAACGAAGCCTCCAGCCGCGTCTGTAGGGCCGTCTGTTCCATCTGAACCCACAGAGAAGATGCAGACGCCGTCAAGTCCGGAAATGCCAGCTGCGGCGCTAAGCGCCAGCTCTTGATTCCTTCCGCCCAAGCCTTTCCCCTTAATCTCTACTACGGTCTCCCCGCCTGCTATAAAGGCCAGGCTTTTGGCGCTTTTGGCATGGTGCCGGGCAATTGCTGAAAGAAAGCTTCCCGCGTCTCTTGCGGAACAGGTCAAAGACGCTGTGAGTATAAAAGGATCGTAGCCTAGCTCGACGCATTTAAGGCTTGCAGCATTGCAAAGCTGAGATACGCTTCCTGTGATTGCCGCAGTGACGTTTTCAAGTTTCTTGGGCGTCTCTTTGCGAAATAGAGACATTGTCTCATCATTCGCTTTGAGTTTATATTTCTTGGCGATTGCAAGGGCTTGGCTTGAAGTGGAGCTGTCAGGATAAGCGGGGCCAGACGCTATCATATCAAGAGGATCTCCTATTATGTCAGAAAGAACGATGGAAAAAACTTGGGCGGGTTCACAGAGCTTGGCAAATCTCCCCCCTTTGACGGCGGAAATCCTCTTTCTGATCGTGTTAATCTCAACTATGTCGGCGCCCTTTGACAAAAGCTGCTGGGTGAGGCTTTTAAGCTCCTCTAGGGGTACCAGCGGGCATTCGAATAATGAGGATCCTCCTCCGGAGATCAGAAAAAGCACGGCGTCATCGGAGGAGAGATTCTTGACGGCCTCCATCGCGGCCTTCGTGGCAAGGACGGAGTTTTCATCCGGAACGGGATGGCCTGCCTCAAAAATCTGGATTCCCGGCAACTCGCCTTCCGAGTGGCCGTATTTCGTAGAAACAACGCCGTGTGAAATTCTGCCTGGAAGTTCCAGGCAGGCGGTTCTTGCCATCTGCCAAGCGGCTTTTCCTATGGCTATTAGGACGAGCTTCCCGCTGGGAAAGCCTGCGAGCTTCACCGCGCTTGCGACAGCCGCGTCAGGCTTGGCGGCGGCTATTGCTGAGGAAATGATTTTTTCAGCGTCTTCACGCAAAGACATGTGAGCGTCTCCTTTTGAGTTAATGATCTGCAGTCCAACTCACTGATATTGCTTTTCATAGAAAACTGCCTTTTTTGGAGCTTGATTATACAGCGAGCGCAAAATGCCTATATCAGTCGCACTATTCAATGGACAGTCAAGCTCCAATAAATGAACATTTGATGAAAAGCGGTATAGCTGGATTATCCATTGAAGCGTACAATTCCAGCTCCAATATCGGAGCTTTCCAATGGGAATCGGCTCATGAGCTGATTAAGGGCTTATATGCCATTATACTGATTTGCATCTGAATTGCCCAGCTTTGAATTGCGGTTGGAGCGAAAGCCCGATATCAGCCGCGCTTTGAAAGCGGATAATCAAGCTCTAAACCAGGTGCATTCAGCTGCAAATCAGTATATTTGCGTATAAGATCCCTATATCTTGAGGATATCCATAATCTTTATTATCTTGGCGCCCATCGGCACTGATTTCAGATCGGAGCGGATGATGCCCTTGAGCAAGAGCATTGAGACAAAGTAGATTCCGATGCCTGCTACTACCGCAATCAGGGTGCTCAAGGCGTTAATTGACCAAAGATAGTATGAGGTGTAGTAGAAGATATAGCATGCGACGCCCATTATAGCGGAACCCAGCAGGGGCTTTAAAAGGGCGCCTGAGAAATCCAGCTTGATCTTCGTATATTTTTTAAGAAATATAATGTCAATGACGGAAGCCGCCATATAGCATGCCATTGTGCTTATCACCGCCCCCACCACGTTAATGGCAGGATTTGATATAAGCAGGTAATTAAGCGGTATTTTGATGATGGATCCGACTACTGCCCCGTATACTGGAATTCTGACCCTGCCCATTCCCTGGAGCATGCCGGTGGCTATTTGAGCCAGCGCCAGGAATATGATTCCGGCGGCGCCCCACTGCAGGAGAATCCCGCCCTCTGACGCGTTGGGGAAGAGCAGGCGTATAACCTGATCTCCAAGTACGCTGAGCCCTACTGCCGCTGGTATGGAAATAAGCATGGAAAGCCTTATGCCCATATTTATCTTGCTGTTTAGAGCCGCTTTCTCGCCTTTGGCGTTTGAAGAGGCAATGCTTGGTATAACAGCTGCGGCCATAGCTGTTGAAATGGATACCGGCAAAGTTACAAGCACTATGTACTTTCCGGAAAATTGGCCGAACATCTGAGATATTTGGACGTCATCAAAGGCGCCCGAGGCTTTGAGGCATTTTGATATCATCAAAGTGTCAATGAGGTTTGAGTAGCTTAGAATTGCGGTGCCCAGTATTATGGGAAGCGCAGTCTTCAGAACCTCTGCGGCTATTGACTTGTTGCTTTGCTTCTGCCTTGGAGCATGCAAAGCTCTCTTTCGTATTCTTGGGACGGCGATGTAATAAATGGCCCCTACGGCGAAGAGTCCCGCAAGAGCGCCGATGCCTGTGCCGGCGGTACCGCCGGCCGCGGCAAACTCGACTCCCTTGGAAAAAAGCGCATAGGCTAAAATCACGCTGAAGACGGCGTTGAAAATTTGTTCCATTATTTGGGATACAGCGGTTGGGACGGTGTTGTTCATGCCTTGGAAATAGCCCCTGAAAACTGCCATGACGCCTACAATGACAAGAGTCGGTGAGAGAGCTATCAGGGAGTAGTAGCTCAAAGGCTGCTCTACGAGCACGGATAAGAACCTGGCTCCGAAAAAAACCACCAAGCCGCAGAAGATGCCGGCAATGGCCGCTATAAGGAGAGCGCATCGGAAAACGGCGTGAGCGTCGCGATAGCGCTTCAGGGCTATGCGCTCTGATACCATCTTTGATATGGCGGCGGGAAGGCCCGCTGAGCTCAAGATGAAGAAAAATGTGTATATCTGATAGCCTGCGTTGTAATAGGCATTGCCTTCATCTCCGATGAGGTTGGTGAGCGGCAGCCTGTATAAAAAACCTACGAATCTTACTATTATTGATGCGCCGGCCAGTATGGCGGCTTGCTTTACAAAGGCGCTGCTCCCGCGCTCCATAGTTCACATCTCCTGCGGCGGCCGCCCGTAGAGCTTTGCAATTGGCCTGCGGGCAGAAATTTTTATCTAATGCGCATGTTGCGAGTTTAATGCGCGTGCCGCGCATCAAAATGCGCGTAAATAGTGAGCCGAATTAACATATTTTGCGATTGAAGCCATATAAAGTCCTATTGGGCTTTGGCTCGATTCGCTCTCATCCGTTTGGTGGAGTCAAGTATCTTCTTCCTCATCCGCAAATGGGTGGGCGTTATCTCGGCAAGCTCGTCATCCGCTATGAACTCAAGGGACTGCTCGAGGCTCATTTTGATGGCCGTGGTGAGCCTGAGAGCGTCATCCGCGCCGGAAGAGCGCATGTTGGTCAGCTGCTTGCGCTTGCAGACGTTTACTTCAATGTCGCCGCCTCTGGCGTTTCTTCCTACAATCATGCCGGCGTACACCTTCTCGCCGGGTCCTATGAACAGCTCGCCGCGTTCCTGGGCGTTGTAGAGGCCATAAGGGACGGCTTCACCAGACTCATATGCAATAAGAGAGCCTTGCTGCCTGGAGGAGATGTCCCCTCTGTAGGGTTCGAACCCCTTGAAGATGGAATTCATGATGCCGTTACCCTTGGTGTCCGTAAGAAAAACAGTTCTGTATCCTATGAGCCCTCTTGCTGGAATATCGAAAAGAAGCCTTGTGTATCCACCTTTAGAAGGAGACATCTGGGTAAGCTCAGCTTTTCTGGCGCCCAGCTTCTCTATGACTACCCCGCAGAATTCCTCAGGGACGTCTATTGTTACAATTTCTATAGGCTCAAGCAGAACCCCGTTTTCTGTGCGATAGAGGACTTCAGGCTTTGACGCTTGGAACTCGTAGCCTTCCCTGCGCATGTTCTCAATTAAAATGGATAGATGGAGCTCTCCTCTTCCGGAGACCTTGAAAACCTCAGTAGTGTCGGTTTCCTCCACCCTAAGGCTTACATCGGTGTTAAGCTCCCTGAAAAGCCGTTCTCTCAGATGCCTGCTTGTGACGTAAGTTCCCTCTGTTCCGGCAAATGGACTGTCATTGACCAAAAAGTTCATCGCCAGCGTAGGTTCGGATATTTTAGAAAAAGGAAGAGCCGCAGGCGTGTTCGCTCCGCATATGGTGTCTCCGATGCGTATGCCTTCGATGCCTGATATGGCGATGATGGAGCCGACAGCTGCGCTTTGGACTTCTACGCGGCTCAAGCCGTCAAATTCGTAGAGCTTTCCTATCTTAGCCTTTATGCGCTTGTCAGGTTCATGTATGTTAACAAGCACAGCTTCGTCGTTCACGCTGATCTTTCCGTTTTCCACTTTTCCTATGCCTATGCGTCCGACATAGTCGTTATAGTCTATAGTGGTGATGAGAACCTGGAAATCTTGCTCGAAATCTCCCCGAGGGGCGGGTATGGACTCGAGTATCGCATCAAACAAGGGTTGCATGTTGCTTCCCTGGCCGTCCAATTCAACAAATGCAATGCCTTTTTTGGCGGAAGTGTACACAAACGGCGCTTCGATTTGATCCTCCGAGGCTTCAAGCTCAAAGAACAGCTCGAGAACCTCATCAACGACATCCTTCGGCCTAGCCTCCGGCCTGTCTATCTTGTTTATGCATACAATAACGGGAAGATCCAGATCCAGCGCGTTTTTCAAAACGAATTTAGTCTGGGGCATGGGCCCCTCGAATGCGTCCACTACAAGAATCACGCCGTTGACCATTTTTAGGACCCGCTCGACTTCTCCGCCGAAATCGGCATGGCCGGGGGTGTCTACGATGTTTATCTTTATGTTTTTATAAAACACGGCTGTGTTCTTTGCAAGTATGGTAATCCCGCGCTCCCTCTCCAGATCATTGGAGTCCATCACGCGCTCTCGTACGATCTGGTTTTGGCGGAAAGCGCCGCTCTGCTTGAGGAGTTCGTCTACGAGGGTGGTTTTGCCGTGATCTACGTGCGCTATAATCGCTACATTTCTTATATCTTCTCTTGCTTGAATCAAATAGGTTCCAGCTTTCTGTCAAGTGGCTTGAAATGCATAAGAATACATTAATTCTAATTATATATTTTTAAGTGCATTTCAGCAATAAGGACGCTTTTAAAATATATTGCAAACTGCTTTCTATACTGATTTAATTGAAAACTGCCTTTTTTGGAGTTTGATTATACAGCTATACTGCTTTTCATATAAAATTACTTTTGTTGGAGCTTGATTATACAGCGAGTGCAAAATGCCGGTACCTGCATTTCGCACCAATCAATGGATAATCAGCAAAAAAGGAACATTTGATGAAAATTGGCATAACTAAACCTGTTCAAGCTGACTTGAATCTCAAGAGGTAAAATAAAAAGTGCAATAAAAAACTGCCGCAAACTGGGAAAACTCAGCTTACGGCAGCTTTTCTAGCTTAGAAATTCGTTTTTTAACGCATAAATCAACGTGCACGTACATGATGCATCTATATGAAGGAAAAGGCTATAAGCGCTATTAGGCTGACTCCTTGGCGCCTCATCCTAAAATGCATTGGTTGCTACGCGGAGATTATAAGCGGACGACGTTTGCAGCTTGGGGACCCTTAGCGCCTTGAACTACATCAAACTGAACTTCTTGCCCTTCTTCCAACGTTTTGAAACCGTCAGAGTTGATTGCTGAGAAATGAACGAATACGTCATCCTCACCTTGGATAGAGATAAAGCCGTAACCTTTCTCCGCGTTGAACCATTTCACTGTTCCTGTCTTCATTTACAAAAGCCTCCTACATGATTGGAAAAATTGACGCTAATACGTCCCATTAATTACAGCTCACAGAATAACACAATATTTTGTGATTGTCAACAAGCAAGGACAAAAAAATAGTTCTGAGAATTTAGTTGAATAGCCCTTAAAAACGCCCTGAAAATCCTTATTTCAAGCCATTTTTGGCATTATGCCAGCTTGCTTTTGCAAGAAAAAATAAAGTGAAAAGAGAAAAAAGAAAATTATTTCCAGTTGAAATCCCATTGGCCGAACAAAATAATTTTTCGGGGTACTTTCACTCTCTATGTTCTCGTTGCATTCAGCCTAAATGGTAAGGCCTGGCCAATTCACGCATGTTCTCCTTATAGTTTTTCTTATCTGTGTACATAAGGAAATCTGCGTCTTTTAAAATCTGCTCTATAGTTTTATCCATGCTCAAGCGAACCGAGTGGCCCAAAGAGATGTCTATCCTTCCAAATGGCTCCTCCCTGTACTTCGATGAGTATTCACGGATCCTTTTGATGTATCCCGCCGCTTGCATCTCGTCGAAGTTGGGGATGATGACGACGAACTCATCCCCTCCAACCCGGCATACGCTTCCCCTCTCCGGGACGAATTTCTTAAGTATCTCCCCTGCGAGCACAATCAATCGATCTCCGTATGCATGCCCATAATTATCATTGACAGATTTGAGCTTGTTTAGATCCCCTGAAATAAAAGCTAAAGGCAAATATTTTGGGCTATCGTAATTCTTGCATTCTTCTTCGAAAAACCTGCGATTGTAGAGGCCTGTCAGCTGATCGAAGTTTACTAAGTAGTAAAGCTCTGATATCAGCACGCGTTGCGCCGTCACATCCCTCATCTCAACAAAGGTGCCAAGTTTCTTCCCGCCTTTGTCTTTTACAGGTTCATTGATAATCTCATAGTATTTTCTGGAAGAGCTTTTTGAGCTGTCGTTCACCGTTATTATATGCGTATTATCCTCATTGGAGATATAGCCGTTTTTCAGCTTCAGCCACTGCTTTATAAGCTGCCTGTAATTCATGCCCTCGCAGTTTTTTCTTGTGAATGAGAAGATTTTCTTGCCCATAGTGTTTACGAAAAGCACTTTCCCGTCATTTTCCACGACAAGGACGATGCTGGATATCTTTTCGATTACGCCGCTGTTTGCAAGGAAAGCTAGATCTGCGCCTTTAAAGTGCAGATACGCGAAGTATATGACTGAGCACATGATGGCAAGCCCCAAAATGCCTTCGTTTCCGTCTGTGCCGTTTTCGAAGGAGCGGAAGTCCAGTATGGAGAAAACCAGTATTCCCAGCATGAAAAGCGAAGACTGCCATTTGTATATGACTGAACTCTGCTTGTAGTGATTTGCGAAAAGCACAAGGGATCCTAAAAGGCAGATGCAGGCGTATCCAGCGTTTATGAAAAACCACGGGCCCTTTTCCGCTTCAAGTGATTTTAAAGGGAAGATGCGCACCACCTCGATGGAGGGGAACATTAGGCAATATTTCCTCTGAGTTATGCAAGCTGCCAATGTGAGGGCGGGCACTGCCAAAACTATCGCAAGCATCTTAGGCTTAATCCGAAAGGATGAGTTTGTGTATTTGAGCGAAAACAGGAAAAGGAACGCCAGGGAGAATGACTTTGCCGGAATCAGGGTGAACAGGGAGTCAAGCGCTTTCTCCGGAACTGGTTCAAAGGTATAGAGCACGTGAAACATCACCCAGGCGAAGGATCCGCTTAAGAATATCAGAAGAGGCAGAACTCCGGGCATGGAATTGAATTTCTTCAGCATCCCGATGACGGCTGCGGTGAATGTCAGCGCCGCAGCCAAAACTATAATGATGAAGATTGTATCGCTGGTCATATTTATCACCTGCCCTCGGAATGTCGCGGCGCTTTCTAAATCTGCTGGCGCGCAGTCAAATCAAGCGATTTTAGAGCTAATGCCGCTTATGCGCAGCCAAATGCCCCAAGGCCGGATTATCCTCTTTCAAAATCTCAATTGTCCAATTCGCGTCAGTTTATAATAATCAGCGCCCCTTTTAGGGCGCCGTCGTATCGAGCCGGCCTTCTCGGCGCAAAAGAGCCAAGCAGCAGGCAAGATCCTCCTCGGTTGTAATTTTTATATTCCTGTAGCTTCCTCTTGCGATGAAAGTGGGATGCCCCATGCGTTCAACGAGCGCGGTGTCATCGGTTGTTTCGAAACCTTCTTGCGCCGCGAGATTGTGTGCAAGGCGCAGCAGCTTTAACTCGAACCCCTGAGGGGTTTGAATTTGGCAGAGCCTGGAACGATCCAGAGTGCGGGCGGCCATTGAATTGAGATCCAGCTCTTTGATAGTCTCTTTCACCATGACGCCTAGAGTGCAGCTGCCATGCTCCTTGGCGCCGTCTATAACGCTTTTAACCTCTTCTTGGCTCACTAAAGGCCTTACACTGTCATGGACAAGAATAATCGAGGAATCTTTGACGGCGGCAAGACCCAATCGCACGGACTCCTGGCGGGTATTTCCGCCCGGCGCCAAGCGGATTGCTTTTCCCGGGAAATGCTCATCCATCATGTCTCTGGCTTCATCCATAAAGGAAAAAGGAACGGCGACCACTATCTCCATGACATAGGGGCAAATCGTGAAAATTTCCACTGAACGCGCCAGTATGGGCTTTCCTCCCAAGTCCATGAACTGCTTCGGAATGCCTGCGTTCATTCTAGTTCCCATGCCGCCTGCAGTGATTAAAGCTGCAATTTTAGTATTGTCAGCTAGCATTTTTTGTATCCACTCCTATATCAATTGAAATCAAAATATATGCCGATTTGCAGTCAAACACCCCTGATTCGGAGGTTTGGCATCCACAATCACGCCCTATGGCCAACCTATAAGCAGGCTGTTTCATATGACGATTTTCATCAAATGTTCCTTTTTTAACTTGAGCGTCCATAGAGTGGCGCGACTGATATCGGTATTATTTTGCGCTCACTGTATAATCAAGCTCCAAAAAAGGGGATTTTCTATGAGAATCAGTATATGCAAATCATAATATGTATGCGATGCGGGCTTGAGGACGATCCGCAAGGCGAAATTGCTCAAAATCGTAGACATGAAAGCGTCGATTGATATATACTTCTTGAGGGAACAATTATATCATGCGCTTTTGCCTTAAAAATTGAGGCGGCGGAGCGCGCCGCTTGCGCGTACAGCTATAGTATACTCTATATCCTGAGACTAATGCAAAATATGACTTATTTCTAAGGCCGATTCATATGCCAATGCCAGGCTCCTCACTTCGCATCGGCATGCCGGCGAGGGAGCGACCGCTATGCTGCTAAACTGCAAGAATCTTCAGAAAAGCTTCGGCATAGAGGCTGTTCTGACAGACGTTACATTTATACTGGAAGAAAGGGAGAAAGTTGCCGTAGTTGGCGTCAACGGCGCGGGCAAGACGACGCTCTTTAGGATCATAAACGATGAGATGCCATATGACGGAGGAACTCTGGCAAAAAGCAAGCAGCTGAGGATAGGATACCTTCCCCAGACTGCGGAGCTGGATTCCTCAAACGGAATATTTCAAGAGCTTGTCATGGTCTTTGAAGGCTTGATGGCTATGGAGAGCGCAATGAGAAGATTGGAGGTGGAAATGTCCAGTCTCGGCGGGCGTGAGCTGGAGCTCGCATTGGATGAATACGCCAGGCTTACGCACGAATTCGAGCTTCTAAGGGGATACGAGTACCGCAGCAGGGTCAAGGGGGTAATAAAGGGCTTGGGGTTTGCGGAGGATGACTGCAGCCAGCCGATAGAGCAACTGTCTGGGGGCCAGAAAACGAGGGTGGCCTTAGGGAAGCTCCTTTTGCAGGAGCCGGATCTCCTGCTTTTGGACGAACCTACAAATCACTTGGACATTGATGCGGTCTCTTGGCTTGAGGAGTATCTTAAAGGATATTCTGGAGCGGTGCTGATAAGCTCTCATGACAGATACTTCCTGGACAATCTTGTCAGCAAAGTGATCGAGATAGAAAATAAGAAGGCGAAGGTCTTTAATGGAAACTACTCTTTTTACGCCAAACACAAGATACTGGATCGCGAAGTGGAGCTGAAGCGCTACCTGGATCAGCAGAAAGAGATAAAAAGGCAGGAGGAAGTTATATCCAGGCTTAAGTCATTCAACAGGGAAAAGAGCATAAAGCAGGCCGAGAGCAAAGAGAAGAGGCTTGAAAAGCTTGTCAAGCTTGACAGGCCGGAGTCTCTGCCCGATAAGATGCGCATCATTCTAACTCCCAAGATTGAAAGCGGCAATGATGTTTTAGACGTATCCGGCTTGAAAAAGAGCTTTGACGGACAGCCGCTGTTTTCAAACATATCCTTCTCCATAAAAAAAGGCGATAAAGTGGCCTTGATAGGGCCAAACGGAATAGGGAAGACGACGCTTCTAAGAATAATCATGAATGAGATCCCATCCGATGGAGGGTATATAAACCGAGGGGTAAACGTAAAGCCGGGTTACTATGACCAGGAGCATGAGAGCCTGAGCGGAGGAAGAAGCATTTTGGATGAGATGGGAATCGCATTCCCGCATCTTGGCGCGGGCGCAATCAGAAATATCTTGGCTGCGTTTGTTTTTACAGGAGACGACGTCTTTAAATCCATATCAGCACTAAGCGGCGGAGAAAAGGGCCGCGTGGCACTGGCCAAGCTTATGCTGGGCGGCGCGAATTTCCTTGTTCTGGATGAACCCACAAACCATTTGGATATGGCGTCGAAGGAGATCTTGGAGGAGGCCCTTAGGGATTATCCAGGAACAATCCTATATATTTCTCATGACCGATACTTTATAAACAATACCGCTACAAAGATACTGGAGATGGGAAAGGACGGATTGGAACAATATTTGGGAGACTATGATTTTTACCTTGAGAAGAAGCGGCAGATAAAAACGGATTTGGAAGAAGGCGCTCCCCCTGGCAAGCAGGAATGGAAGAAGAAGAAAGAGTCGGCAGGGTCAGATCGCAAGCGTCAGAATAGGATTGACAAGCTTGAGCGAAGCATCCAAGATTTTGAAGAAGCCATTGCTGAAATCGATCGGCTTCTGATGACGGATGAAGTGGCGCGGGATCATGAGCTTTTAAGCAGGATGTTTGATGAGAAGACTGAAAAGGAGGCTTGTCTCATGGATCTCTACGCTCAGTGGGACGAGCTGTCTAAAGGCGAATGAAGCGGATGAAGGGAGGAAGGCTCTTTCGGCGTTTTGACGAACGCAAAGAGCGGCATTGTGAAAATGTCTTATAAGACAAACGGAACTTGTGCGACTCGCATAAGCCTTGAGATCGACAATGACATACTGAAAAGCGTGCATTTCGACAACGGGTGCAACGGAAACTTAAGTGGAATCAGCAGGCTAGTCGAGGGAATGAGCGTTTCGGATGTAATAGCTAAGCTCAAGGGAATTCCCTGCGGCAGGAACAAGACATCCTGCCCTGATCAGCTGGCGAGGGCGCTAGAGCAGCATTTAAGGGAAAAGGTAAAGCCCTGATGCGCTTTCTGCCATGCGGGGGCTTGGCCTCGGCCATTTGCGGCTGTGCTTAGCTATACTGCTTTTCATATAAAACTGCCTTTTTTGGAGCTTGATTATACAGCGAGTGCAAAATGCCGATATCAATCGCACCACTCAATGGACAGTCAAGCTCCAAAAAAGGAACATTTGATGAAAAACGATATAAATATACGGATTTGCATGTGAACTCGATGACGCACAGCGTCACCTTCAGATGACGCACAGCGTCACCTTCAGATGACGCTGCGCGTCGCCTATGAAAGCAGGCGAATATAGAGTTCGAATATTGAAGTTTAATATCTTAACCCCTCCTAATGTGCATTTTTCGATCTTGCAGAAATATTTTCAATAGTCTATGCTTTTAAAGTATATTGAACTGAATAGCAACTAAAATTCAGACTTTGCTGCTTGGATTGTTATACACATTTCACAACTAATTCAAAGTCTAATTTTAAAAGTCACGTTAACATTGTTAGATATTTTGTGATTTTTCAAAATGCGCATTAGGATTTAACCCGTTGAACATCGGTGTTTAATGGATGGCTTTATCAAGCCGTCCGGGTACTTTCGCGATTAAAGCTCAGATTTTAGCTTGACTGTACAGAGAGCGGGATTGATATCGGCATTTCGATCTTTGAAAGTGGACATGCCGATTTTCATCAAATGCTCCTTAAAGGCAGTTTTCTATGAAAATCAGTATAGCTGCTTTTAATTGCAAATCGGCATATCGCTTCATATACTGATTTTCATAGAAAACTGCCTTTTTTGGATCTTGATTATACAGCGAGTGCAAATGCCGATATCAGTCGCGCCACTCAATGGACAGTCAACGAAAAAAGGAACGTTTGATGAAAATCAGTATACAGCATAATGCGCGTCGCTATAGAGATAAGGGCTTAGGAGACGCCTCTAAGCCTGGAATCCTCTTGACAGGTCGCCCAGCGCGATCTCATCCAAGCGTCCATTTGTATAAGTCAGCCCAAGAAAAATGCGATCGACGCTCTTAGGACGCTCTACATTTTCTATGGATTTCCATGAATCCAGAAGCTTCCTGAGCGTGGACGCGGCTTCTTCAACTGCACATGCGTCGTCCTTCAAAGCGCCGAGGCAAATGAGTTTATTTACGTATTCATATATGTCGTACAAATCATGGGCGATCCGGTATTCAAAATCGAGAACGCAAATAAGCTCCCCCACGGCTCTTCGAGCTTTTTCAAGAGACAAGGCCCAGGCTCCTTCAGTTTCGCTGGCTTCTTCAATGAAGAAAAGGGCAAGTTCCAGTGTGATAATGACAAGCTGAGTGGAGCTTGCGGATTTTATCCTCTTTTTCCAGCTTTCATAAGCTCTTTTCATATTATGGATTCACCTTTGGCTTGCTGTTGCCAAGCCTCGAGCCGCCAGGCTCTCATTGCAAGAGGGAGAGAATCTGCTGCGGCCTCTGATTGGCTTGGGCCAGAATTGCTATTCCTGCCTGATATCTGACATTCAGCTGAGTATATGCTGTCATTGAGGCCGCCATGTCTGTGTCTTCCAAGCGGCTTCTGGATCTTTCGGTATTTTCTGCGGTGAAGTCCAGGTTTTTGACTGTTTGGTTAAGGCGGTTCTCGTACGCGCCGAGGCTTGAGCGTACAGCCAGAACATCGGCCAAAGCCCGATCCAAAATCCCAATGGCCTTGGACGCCCCTTCTTGAGACATGAAATCCATCATCATGACCGTCTTTCCTCCCCTGAATTCGGTGAGTCCAAGCGTTTCTGAGTTTACTTTGGGGATGTTCAGAGGCATGTGCTGGTTGTAATTGGGGCCGACCTGAAGGTAGAGCCGCCCGTAGCCTTGCAGTGTAAGCTTCATGGGAAGCGCTGAGTCGATGGGCGTGCCTTCTTGTATAGTTGGAGGATTGCCGCCTGCTATTTTCATGTCGTCATAAACGAAATCCTCGTTGGGATCCCCGTTGCCCTTGGGGAAAAAGAAGGTCTTGAGGCTAAGCCTTATCGCCTGGGAGCCTGACGCGCTTATTCTTATATCGTTGCCGTTGATTAAGATGCCCATCGAGCTGTTGAAGCTTTCATTCGGAGTCGAGCCGTCAGGCATTAAATAGGAGACATTGGATAAAATCGCGTCCTCGCCGTATGTCTTTGACGCCGTGCTCGCCCCTGTCTGCGAAACTATCTGCACATCAAGCGACTCTCCTTTTCCAGCGCGCTTACCGGCGATGTAGAGGGCGCTGTAGTCATAGTCAAGCCCTGACGCTCCAAGCTGCGCCTTGTACTTAATCTCTACGTTGGCGTAATTGGCGGCCTCCGCCAATTTTCCCCTGATGGCCGCAGCGTCGTCATCCGGGGATATCTGCACTGAAGCTCCGTTTATTCTCACGCTAGATTCAAAGCCTTCCAGATCCGCTATTTTGATCTCAGCTTCAGGGGGACGCCCCGCCTTCTCCACAGTGTAGTTTAAAACGCCTGGAGGAACGCTAGATGAAGTAAACAGTACAGACGATATGTCGTCCTCCAAGGCTAAAACTCCTCCCTGTGGATCCGCTTGCTCGCTTAATTCCGCAACTGCTGACGCTTCTCCGTTAAGCACTTTTATTTTGTTGAATTCAGTTTTCATGGCGTTGGCAGTGATCTCTTCCACGATCTCCTCAACCTCAGCCTGTATCTTAGACTGATCTTCCGGGGTCAGAACTCCGTTGGCCGCTTGCAGCGCGAGTTCCCTCATTCGATGAATCATATTGACGACTCCGTCCAAGGCCCCGTCTGCAGTCTGAAGCAGGGAGACGCCGTCCATGGAATTTTGTGAGGCTCTTGCCAGTCCGATTGACTGGAGGCCCAGCTTATTGGCAATAGCAAGGCCGGCAGCGTCGTTTTTGGCGCTGTTAATCTTTTTTCCAGTTGACAGCTTCAACATTTCAGCGGAGAGCTGCCTATCCGTGCCTTTCAAGGTCAGCGCCGCCCTCAGCGCCGGTATGTTTGCTCCTATTCTCATTTCTTGCACCTTCCTCGATTTCCTTGGCATAAGCCTCGTCGGACTTGTCTATGAATAAGACAAGGGCTGATGCCAGCCTGTGGATGTAGCTCATGGAACACCTCGCTTTGCGCTGGCGCGCCAGCTTTTAGTGGCAGTGGCATAATTGCGATTTGCAGCCAATGCGCCTATTTTAGCCCGATTATCCGTTTAGTCGGATTCTCAGCCAACGTATCGAATGGGGGTCGGATCGTCCGCTTTCAAGGTGTGAAATGCCGATATCAATCGCGCTAATTGTATAATCCGCCCGCAAATTCTGAGCCTTTGAGCTAGCTATAATGCTTTTCATATAAAATTACCATTTTTGGAGCTTGATTTTACTGCGAATGCAAAATGCCGGTATCAATCGCGCCATTCAATGGACAGTCAACAAATAAGGAACATTTGATGAAAAGCGGTATAGATCCTCATAGTCATTGAATAGTCAAGCTAATAGGAGCTTTCATGCGCCTCAATAAGCCTAAAGAACTGATTTTTCAATATCTTCAGAGATCAGATTTCTAGGCGCTTCAATGCCGAATGCTATGTCGCCGTAATGGACGCCCTTGAAACTGAGCGCGGCTTTAAGCTGCTCCTGGCGTCTTTTAAGGAAAGAGCAGGCAGCCGCGCTTGGCGCGTTTATCTCGATTTCAGTCTCCCCTGATTCATCAGGCCCTGCGTATATCTGTATGCGTCCGAGGGCTCCGGTTGTAAGCGAGAAGAAAATTCTGGCTTCATCTTCCTGCGCTTGATCGTTTAAGATGTAAAGGTTGAAGCTGGTTGTCGCGTCGTGAAGCTTCAAAGGCAGCTGGAAGCTGGCGGGCTTCGCCCTTCTTACTATCCTGCCAGTTTGTATGGCCTTTTGCGCCTTTATTATCTTATCCAGCTCAGAAGGAGAAGCGGATTGCCTCATCAGCTCAAGACGGCTGTCCAAGCTGTCAAGAATTTCTTCCGGAGTTGCCTCTGCGAGCCCATCCAGCCTGGAACTCAGCAATTCCTTGATTATTTCGCCCGTTTCCGGAATTTGACTTTCAAGGTCATTGAGCGCGTCTCCCAGTAAATTCGCATTCTTGGTCAGGCTTTTTACCAGCAGGATGTTTTTGGCGATAAGCGGCAGGGCGTTTTTCTGCATCCAGGCTACTATTGAAGGGGAAACGCACGACAGTTCGTTTAGAATCTGCAAAGCGCGGTTTTCCTCAACTTGCGAGGCTTTGTACGGCACCAGGGCGTTTGCGTCCTCCAGCGGCAAGGAGAAGACGTCATGATTTCTTGCGACTTCTTCAGGGATGCCTTCGAGTTTTCCGAGCAAGGATTTTATGATCTCTTCTGTGTATGCGCTGTCTATATCGAATTCAGCCTCATATCGCTGGGCAGCTCCTCGAATTATCAAATTTCTGATGCTGTTTTCAGCTGAAACCGGAACTTTGCCTGCCTCATCGGAAACTTTGAAATCAGCTCCCTTTTGTGAAGTGAAATTCTTCGCAATGTCGAAGAGGCTGCCAAGGGTCTCGCCAGCCCCGGCCTTTAGCGCCGCGCCAAGCGCCGCACCGCTGCTTGAGATGACGCTGAGCATTCTGTATACGGCTATGACGCCTTTGCGGGTTTCAGGATCTAATTCCTCATTTCTGTCCATTTGTATGATATGTTCCGCGATTTTCCCCTTCAGGCCGTCTGTGAATTCGACTTCGTACTTGTCGATAAAGTCAAGCAAGTCGTCAATCTTGGCTTTTAAGGGATTGATGCCGTTATTGAGCATTGACGCCGCGACTTTAGGGTGAAGGGAGCCTATGAGCCTCTGCAGGCGCGCATCCAGGTATTTGACCTTTTTTAGATTTTCAGCGGTTATATCAATCTTAGCCTTGGATAGCATAGCTGCGGCGCGAACGTTCTCATTTGAGGAGGGGACGCCCAACCTGTTCAAAATATTTCCAAGCGCTTCACCCGCGTTTTTTATTGAGTCTCCATAAGCGGGGTTTAAGGTTGCCGCATTTAGCTCATAGACGCTTGAAGCCTTGGATGCGTAGAGGCTTGCCACTGCGCTTTTAAGCGTCGCCGGCTTCCCTCTTTGGAGATGATCCCTGTAGAAGCTGGGAGGCATGGCCTTTTTGCTTGAAAGGCGCTTGAGCTCCAATTCAAGTTCATCCAGCGCCTCGACGTTTTCTTCGGTATCCGGAGCGCCTGAGGCTGAAAGCCCAAGGCTGAGCCTTTTTCTATCTTCGGTTTTGAGCGTTTCCAAGGCCTTGCCCAAGAGAAGATCGTGAATGCTGACATTTTTCCCTATCAGCCTCGCCGCTGCTTCATGCGTCATTCTAAGCTGTATTTCCTTAAGCTGCGCATCCGCCTTCAGCGCTTCTTGGGAAGGGCGCACTGGAGATTTTAAGGGAGTTGAACTCGCAGACGCCAGATTGGACAATGTTACGGGAGTGCGGTTCTGAAGAAGCTCTTCTATATGCTCCGCACGCATTTTTGGAAGCGCTTTTTCCATTTCTTCGTACATTGATGGATCGCCCGAAGATTTTAGCGGCAGAGCCATAAGATCTATATCGCCCAGTTTTCGGCCGGCGGCCATGTTTTCGGCAGCTTTGCCCAACACAGCCTGCAAGTCTATATTTCCTGGCATACTGCTGAGAAATTTGATTTTTTCTATGTTGTCTCCTGTTACAGGAATATTGTTTCCGATGAGAAACAATCCGATGCTTTTGTTTTCGTCAGTCACGGATATTTCTTGGGAAATAAAAAGGCTTGAGAGCACGGGAAGGAAATCATCACAAGCGCTTGGCTTTTCTACAGAGCCTTTGAATCTGCTCATGTAGAGTTCTCTTAAAATTAAGGGCTTGCCTTCTCTCAGGGCTTCTACAGCCAGTTTTTTATCCGGCGTTTCCTTTGGAATAAGCTCAATGACCTGCATGAGGCTGTCTATGTTTTCTTTAGTTTGGGGCAAGCCTCTATTGAATAAGGCCTTGCGGACGGCGGAATCGTTTTGGGTATTTGCGGGAAGCGGCTCATAGGCCGCTTCCAAACGTTCCATGAGACGGGCAGTACTCTCAAGTTCAGCCTGCTCAAAGGAAAACCCTATTGAAAGAAGCTCTTTCACAGCGCTTCTGTTGCTTGCCTTGGCTATCGTTTCAATCCAGCTTTCAGCCTCTTTCATAGCCGAAACGCCGCTTCCCAGCTTAGAGGAGGGCGGAACCGGCTGGCTGAGGCCGCTTTTCATAATTGTCAGTACGGCTTGAGAGCTGAGCTTGGACTTATATGCTTTAGACAATTTGTCTTCGATGAATATCTGCCTCAATACTATTCTGTCTGCGCCGCGATCGTCAACTTTAAAATGCAGAATATCCCCAATGTCACCTACTATGCTCGTTTTGTCGGTCTGCCAGATGAAGCCGTCCTCTGTGGATAGGGTAGCCTTACCCACAGAAATGTCCATTACTTGCGCTTTAAACGCCATATTCGGAAAGGGCGGGGGTGCCGGTGAATTTCTTTCATCAGAAAAAGGAGTCTTGTTGGCTCTCATTATCGTGCTGGGTTTATTGATTAAATCTTCAGGTTTCATAGCGTTTCCCTTCAAAATTGCAGACGCCGTTTCTTAGAGCTTGTATCATTGCCTAAAAGGTTTTAGGAATAAAAAGGTTTTAGGACTAAAAAGGTTTTAGGAATAAAAAGGCTTTAGGAATAAAAAGGCTTTAGGACTTAAAAATTTTAGTACTAACAAGGTTTTAAATAGGTTTCTAGGACTAAAAAATCCAAATAGATTCTGTTATGAACTTTATTTTTTACTTTACCCAATCCATTATGCATCATGCTATCATCCAGAAACTGTTATAATACTGATTAGCATGTGAAAAATTTATTCTAAAGCTTGCCTGCACTTATACTGCTTTTCATACAAACCCCTATGACGCTGCGCTTCACCACTAAGGATGAAAACATTGTTTTATTTCCACTAAAATCGGCAAAAATATGGGAAGCAGGACGGGTTCATCAATTTTTTCCGGTGCAGCCAGCGCGTATAAACACAGCCAAATGGCCCGAGACCGCCGCCAACCGTCCATCGCGTTCTTCTTGCGCGATGGCTTGAGCGGTGAATTTCAACAAATTTCTTGGGACATATTCCTTCTGGTTTTATATTTTCAGGAGGCTGCTTTTATGGAAGGCGTATTGGATGCCGGCTGCGGACTGGACGCCCGCAAGGAGACGATCGCGGCCTCCACCAAGGATTGCGAAAAATCAAAAAAATCCGCTGAATGTCGAGGTCAAGGCCTTCAAGGCCCCGCCCGGCGATCTTCAGCGTCTGATCGAGGATCACGGATGCCGCGGCGCCGCCATGGAGGGCGCCGGCGCTTATTGGCGCCCCGCCTGCGGCGTCCTGGAAGGGGCGTTCGGCGGAGGCGCCGGCGTTATTGCCGCAAATGCGCGAGATATGCGCAGCGCCCGCGGAAAAAAGAGCGGCGGTGAGGATGCCCTGCGGATACCGCCGCCGCCTGCAGGGGCTCTTAAAGGCAGCTTCACGCCCGAGGCGTCCGCGCGGGATTTGCGGGATCCCGCAAGGCGGCGCAAGCATATCGCGCAAGATGTTTGCGCCAAAACGAACCGGCTGGAAAGGCCCCTCCAGCGCAAAGGCCTCAAGCTTCCGGCATTTTCGGCGGACGCGGCTGGGGCGTCCGGCCGGAATTCGCCGGGAGCCCTCCGCGGAAAAGGGGGAATATCGCCTGGAGGCATCCGCGGCGGCTTAAAAAAAAGATGCGCTGAGCCCGGCAAGGGAAAGCTTTTCGCTGAAGCGGGCAGGCTGGGCTGTACTCCGCCTCCAGCTAGCAATCTTGCCCAGCGGCATGCTTCCTGCAATTTTCGGCATCCCCCCATCCCGAGGCGGCTGCTTGGACATGCAGCTTCTTGCGCGAAAGCCATAGCGGCGGATGGTTTATTAAGCGCGCGCTTTTTTGCTATTGCTAAATATTCGATTTTCTCAAATTTACATAGCTAAAACCTCGACTTTGCCCAAACGGCGCCGCCTTAAGTGGTTTCGTACTAAACTGCCTTTTTTAGCTTGATTATACAGCGAGTGCGAAATGCCGATATCAATCGCGACCCTAAATGGACAGTCAACAAAAAAAGGAACATTTGATGAAAAGCGTTATAAGAAATCAAGCTTTAAAATATATTCAGTTGACTGCAAATCTGAATAGCTTTAATTGCATCTGACAGTTGCAGCGCATGTACGAGAATATCGACTTTATATCAGATTTTAATCAGCATGGAGTCCTATTTTTCAAGAACTCTACAGGCAGAAAGAGTGGGATGAATTTGAGACAGATTAAGGCGGAGGCGATTGCCAAGGAAATAGCGCGCCTGTCCATAGAAGCCAATACGGCGCTGGGATGGGATGTGAGAGAGGCTATAGCCTGTTTCAAGGAAAAGGAGAAATCAGAAACGCCTAGAAGCATCTTGGGCATGATTCTGGAAAACGCAGATTTGGCATATGAGAAAAAACTGCCGATCTGCCAAGACACCGGAATGGCTGTCGTCTTTGTTTATTTGGGGCAGGAGGTTTGCATAACCGGAGGATCGATTGAAGAAGCGATATTTTCAGGCGTGCGGGAGGGATATTCAAAGGGCTATCTCAGAAAGTCAGTAGTAAGGGATCCAATAGACCGAGTGAATACGAATGACAATGCGCCGGCGGTTATCCACTACTTCATTGTGCCGGGGGATGAACTTAGGATTATAGTCGCGCCTAAGGGCTTTGGCAGCGAGAATATGAGCGCGGTAAAGATGCTCAAGCCGTCTGATGGCATAGAAGGGGTGAAGGACTTCATAGTGGAGACTGTAAAGCTGGCGGATGCGAATCCATGTCCGCCGATAATAGCGGGCGTTGGAGTCGGCGGTACAATGGAGAAGGCGGCGATTATGAGCAAAACCGCCCTTCTTAGGAGGATTGGCGAGAGAAATCCTGACAAGATGTGGGCTGAGGTTGAGGAGGAGCTTCTTGGCAGAATAAACAGCTTGGGAATAGGACCTGCCGGGCTTGGAGGATTGGCTACGGCGTTGGCTGTACACATTGAGGCGTTTGCCACTCATATAGCGGGGCTTCCTGTTGCAGTAAATATTGGGTGCCATGCTACAAGGCATTCGGAGGTGACACTTTAATGCATAAAGTTGCGAAAAGCCTTAAATTGCCTCTTGACTCTGAAGAAATAAGAACTCTTCGAGCAGGAGATATGGTAAGCCTTACCGGATCTGTTTTAACAGCCAGAGATGCCGCGCATAAGAAGCTAGTTGAGCTTATTGAGTCAAAAGGGGCCCTGCCGTTTCAACTGGAAGGCCAAGCGGTCTTCTACGCTGGGCCTTGTCCGGCGCCTCCTGGATTTGAGGTCGGATCCATCGGACCGACGACAAGCGCCAGAATGGATGCGTACTCGCCTTTTTTAATGCGGCATGGGATTAAGGTAATGATAGGAAAAGGCCCAAGAAGCAGGGAGGTAAAAGAGGCAATTGCGGAGTTTGGCGGTTTGTACTTAATAGCTGTAGGCGGGATAGCGGCTTTGATGAGCAGGCGGGTAAAAAAATCGGAGGTTTTGGCGTTTCAGGAGCTTGGCGCGGAAGCGGTCAGGTGGCTTGAGATTGAGAGCATGCCGCTGGTTGTAGGAGTGGATTCATATGGGAGGGATGTTTATGAGATGAGAGGAGGGGGATGGGGCGAAGGAGGCTGAAATTAATATGCTGGCAGCCTTCTCTCGAGCGCCTGAATATTCGAGACCTGCCGAGAAAATATCTTCAAAGGATTGACGTGAAAGGGCCTAAAAGCGGAAAATGAATATGATGCCGGGCGTGCGCGCCTGTCTGAGAATCGGCGGGTTTGAGCCTGCGTCAATTGATCTTATTCATTTTCCGCTTTTCTATGATCGTGGAAGCGCCAAAAACGGTAGACGGCGCGGCGTCATGCATTCATGGGCTTTCAATTGAAGCTTTTTCTAAATCTGAGTCGGATGCTGTATTCGCCTCTTTTTTCAGAAAGCAACCTGCAAGATCCGACTCATTTCCGTCGGGTCCGATGAACTTGTCCGAGGCGAGATGGCCGTAATACAGTTCGGACGATTTGATGAAATCGGGATTTAGCTCAGCCGTCAAGGCGGATGCCCACTTGAGCGCGTCTTCTACGGATGAAGAAGTGATTATTAGCTTGAGTTGCGTTTGATCAGTGTAGGATACCCATCTAAGAAACGATGAGAACAAATCCATGCTGTCTTCTGCGGTGACATGCATGGGCAACAGACGGAATCTGTCATTTTTAATCTTGCCTGCCAGGGTTACGAAATTATCGGCGCCTAGGAGGGCGAAAGACGCAAGATTCTTCCGAAAGGATCGCAACAGTTTTGAAGCGGCGGTGACGGCTTCTTTGTATCTAAGGAATTCTGCTGCGGTGTTGAGTTCGCTTTTTACCGCGTAGTCCGTCGCTTCCGCGCCCAGAAATTTCTTGCAGGATTCCTGCAGAAGAACTTTGCTGCCTGCGATGGATATTCCGTACAAGCAGTCTTCTGGGGAGGCTTCGAGATTGTATTTTATCATGTAGCCTTCTTTGAGGAGAAAGTTTATCGCGGGTTCCATATCCTCATAGAGTTTTGGAATTCTGGCAAGATCTTGGTTAAAAAGCATTTCGGAAGAAATGACTGTATTCTTCATTGCCATTTTGGAGATGAAGAATGCGTTGGCGGCAAATGTAGGCTCAAATTTCCGTATGCTTTTCATAAGAGAACTGGCGGCTTTCGGACCGCCCTTTCTTGAAGTGCGCTTAAGCTCTCCGTAGATTCTGTCAGAATCGGGAAGAACGATGCCGTATTTTGCAAAGTCTATCGGTTCAGGCGAAGCGATTTTAGCATTGCCGTTTTTAGAGGAAGAAGCGGGATTCGCCTCGATCTCCGTGGAGGAGGAAGCGGGCTTCGCCTTAGCTTCCATAGGGGAAGAAGCGGGCGTCATACGGGTTTCCTTTGGGGACTTTGGTTTTTTTTCTTCAGCAGGCGCCGATGGCTTTGCCGTTTCTTTTAGATCTTCCGTCTGAGGCTCTAAAGAGTAAATCTTTTTTTGAATGAGCGCTGTGGCAAGAATGTATCCAAAATGTTCTATCATGTTGTCCAAGTCTTTTATGACGCTTGAGATGTCCTCTGAAAAGACGTGCCTGGTGAATTCCTCATAGGGCAGGATATGCTCCTCGGCATTCAGTTCCAGCGAAGTTTCTTCAGAAATGCCAGACACTAGTTCCTGCTTGGCTTGAAGTTCTCTTTTGACGGGTTCGGCGTCTGAGCTTAGACGAAGGAATGCGGAAAATGCGGCGCGGGTTCTCTGCAAGCATTCTTCGCTTTTTTTTACTTTAAAGCTCTTTGTGACAGCTTCGCGCATTTCTATGAAAGTTGAGTCTAGAAATTTGCTGGAATCAAATGATATACCGCTTAGTATATCCAACGACTCTTCTTCCTGGCTCTTGATGTTAATGAGAAGCTCTGAAAACTCCAAAAGAAGAGACTCTGAAAGAGGCCTGCCTTCATCCACGCTTTCTATGGCTTCTTTAGACTTGATCTTCAAATCGCTTAAAAGAGCTTCCAGCTCAGTCAAGTGACCATGGATTTCTTGCTCTGTCATAACGCATCCCTTTTCCTAAAAAATACAATAAGGAGATTATAACATGATTTGTGATGAAAAAAAACATTTTTCGAAAAACTTATACTGAAAAACTGATTTGAACTGTATAATCTAACTCCAAAGCAGGGAGTTTCATATGCAAACAGCGTTGAAATTTACCTTTGTCAAGATTTAACCTCACGCCAATTGTTTGCTATACTGCTTTTCTTATAAAATTACCTTTTTTGGAGCTTGATTATACAGCGAGTGGAAAATGCCGATTTCGGCATTTTGCACCATTCAATGGATTATCAAGCTCCAAAAAAGGAACATTTGATGAAAAGCGGTATATCAGTATAAAAGACATGCTATCGCGGTAAAAAGTACCTCATTTGGGTTTGAGGGTGCGAAATGCCGATATCATTTTCACCCTTGAAGGTGAAGCGCAACCTCATAGTGGTTCATATTCAAATCAGTATATATTGGGATAGAGAAGAGCATTATAAATGTGCAAGAATAATTTCGAAAACTCTCTTGACAAATATGTTAGCTCATGCTAACCTTAGATTAAGAAGTTAGCAACTGACAACTTTGGACTTGTTTCAGTTCTTTCTATAAGCAGCAGATTATGATTATCTTATCCTGATGCTAATATTCATTTGCCGTCTACTTTCAACCATAGGGCATTAGCGGCAGAATTAAAAGGGGATGATTGCATGCCGTTGACATTTGCGAAACCAGGCGTACAGAATTTGATTACAGCCATTGGAGGCAAGACAGAAGTCAGGCAGTTTCTTGAGAACCTAGGATTTGTATCCGGAAGCGAAGTTACAGTGATCTCGGAATCCGGAGGAAATGTTATCGTAAGCATTAAAGGTTCTCGGGTGGCTATAAGCCGCAGCATGGCCAATAAAATCCAGATATGCTCCGCTTGATTAGTTGTATAAGCGAGCTTCTTGCTTTACGCTCTTGCATAGGGTTTGAGCTGATTCTAAGTTGCTATACCGCTTTACATCAAATGTTCCTTTTTTTGTTGACTGTCCATTGAGTGGTGAGATTGATATCGGCATTTTGCACTCGCTGTATAATCAAGCTCCAAAAAAAGGTAGTCTTATATGAAAAGCAGTATATATGATTCGTTTTGATGCATGGAGGTGTTCTATGTCAACATTTGTTGTTGGAATCATTGTCTTCGGCGCCGCTGGATATGCGGCCTACTCGACATTCAAGAGCCATCGCAGCAACAAGGGCGGATGCTCTTGCGGATGCGCCGGATGCTCGATGTCAGAGGGTTGCAAGGGAAAATAGCGCCTGTGGAGCAAGCGCATGGCCCCATTTGGATGATCGGAAGAAGATTTTAGCAGGCGAAAAGGCTATCCGCCTATCTAGAACAAGTCGCCCAATCATCAACTGCGGCTTAAAGGCAGCGGTTGCTTAAAACTTAAGCAAACTGCCATCTTATACCGATGCGCAATCAAATGCGCAGATTTTTCATTATCCACTTTCACGATGCTTATTGAAGTTATAAAACCTGAAACTACCCATCATCAGCATATTAGGACGGTTGCCGGGCGTATGCGCCAGGCAGCCGTCCCTTTGATTTTGCGCTTATTCGATTACGATATTATATCTTGCACCAATGCAGTTCATATGCAAACCAATAAAGAGAATGAAACTATTTGCAGGGCAGAATTCTTAAAGCAGGCAATATAATCCAGAGGCTGCCTTTCAATGCTAATCAGTATTTAAGCATCTTTAGTTGAATGTAAGTATTTGATTTTTAATGTAATGATTATAGCTGTTGGGCATTCTTTTAAATTTAAATTGGGAGTATTATTAATATATTAGCCCAAATAATATTGCTTTTTGTAAAATTTAAGGTATAATTATTTGTATGAGTTAAGCGAGATATAAGGATAGCTCTAGAAGTGCGTATGTTTAATTGCGCATCGTAGCAAAAAGGAAGGAAGATGTTTATGGGCTTCAAGCCGCTGATGCGATCCACGCCGTTTGAACAGGGAGTCGCCCCTTCGGCGATAGAGGATCTTGAAGCTGCTTTTTGGCGAAGCAAGGCGCAGATGAGAGGATTCATCCTTCTCAGGCACGGCAAGGTGATTGCTGAGAAGTATTGGAATCCTTACAAGGCAAACGACAAAGTCTGGGTGTATTCCATTAGCAAAAGCTTCACATCCACCGCTATAGGCCTGGCGGTGGGAGAAGGAAAAATATCTCTTAACGATAAAGCGGCCTCATTCTTTCCAGACAGGCTTCCTGAAGCAGTTTCCGACAACTTGAGGAATATGAGCATACATGATCTCCTTTCCATGGCATGCGGACATGAATATGACTCTGCGCCGTACATTTTCAACGCCCCGGAGGGCGATTGGATTAAGTCCTTCATGTCTCTTCCGGTGCCTTATGAACCTGGATCCCATTTCATATACGATTCTGGGGCGTCATTCATCCTCTCCGCCATAGTGCAGAAGGCTACGGGCGGGAAGCTTTTAGACTATCTCAAGCCGAGGCTTTTCGACAAGCTTGGATTTGACGAGGCAATGTGGGATGAAAGCCCCGAAGGCATAAGCACAGGCGGCTGGGGAATAATGGTCAGGCTTGAAGATCTGGCTAAGCTGGGACAGCTGTACTTGAATAAGGGAAAGTACGCGGGAGAAAGCATTCTATCGGAAGAGTGGGTTGATGCGGCTACCCGCAAGCAGACTGACAATGACGGCGAAAATCCGGATTGGAGCCAAGGGTACGGATATCAGTTCTGGCGTTGCAGGCACAATGCGTATAGAGCTGATGGCGCTTATGGGCAGTACTGCATAGTGATGCCGGATCAAGATGCGGTTCTCGCGGTAATGAGTGAGACAAGAGACATGCAAGAGCTTTTAGACATTGTATGGGACGTCCTTCTGCCTGCATTTGACGGCGCTCAATCTCCGATAGAGAAAAAGTTGAACGCAAAGGCTTACAGGCTCGAAGAAAATCCTTATGGATTAAGTTCCGCCAGCTTTTTCTTCGGTGACGCATCAGCAACAGTAAGCCTGCACGGCAAAGAATCTTCCTACACTGTTTCTGCGGGCAGAACAAACTGGTTGGATTGGCATATTCCTCCGACTCTAGCTTTTTGGAGCTTAACTCCTGTATTCGGATTAAAAGATGAAGTATCTAAGGCATCCGCCCGCTTTGTGTGGACATCGGAAAGCGAGCTTGAAATGTTCTGGGTATATCGATCGATGCCGCATAGGGGAAAGTTAAAAGTTATATTCAGTGACGGCTCTATTGAGATGGTATGGCCAGCTAATGAGATTGCTGAGTCTGTAGGAGGAGCGGATATTCGCATTTGCGGCAGACTTGGATAAAGCGAGCAGATGATCCGCTTTTTATCCGAGCGCTGTCTGGATGAGTCGGCATTTTACTGGCTCCTACAAGGATCAATGCCGATTCAAAACCCGGACTTTCAAAAAGCTCTTAAGTAAAACTGCCTTGCCTTGATTTTGCCTAGAGGAAGCCAGCAATTGGAGTGCAAGGCAAAAATTCGGATAAAATAAGTTATGGGCTAATAGTGAGCTGGATCACTCATCTTAGCAGCGCTTTCGCTTAATGCAATCCTTAGAAGCTGATTTGCAGCCAAATGACCGATTTTGACTGCAAATCAGCATACATAGACGCCAAGTCAAGCGCACCTCTCTTGGAGCTTTATTATACAATTCCACTCTATAATAAAGCTCCAAGAGCGGTGCTTTACTATACTGATTTTTCATTTGAAACTGCCTTTTTTGGCGCTTGATTATACAGCGAGTGCGATTGATATCGGCATTTCGCACCACTCAATGGATAATCAAGCGCCAAAAAAGGAACATTGATGAAAACCAGTATATTCGGATCAGCATATCTCCGCTACGCGGCTTACGCATCTGCCAGCCTCTTTTATATGATGTTCACCTGAATTAGGTATGGCGGCGCGATACAATGCCGCAAGACGTCTCTTGCTTGCTCCCTCAGCCGTCAATCTTTTTCTACGATCTAATAATCGACATTGATCTTTGAAGACTTGCTATATCTTGCATTTATTATGCTCTCTTCCAGCTTCAGCTCGTCTATGGCCTTGTCGATCGCGCTCTTTCCTGAGCTGTCTTGTTGCGACCAGGATCTGTTATATTAGCATGACCAGTTCGGCATGACTTCCGGGATCTCCCTCTATTTCGCTTCTTCTTTGAGATCTTAAAGCAATGCTTAAAATATCTTATAAAGAACTCTTTTTCGAGGATTGGTTGTCTTATCAGTCTAAAAATAGTGTCATATTCTGACTTAGAGTTAGATCAACTATATGTTTTTTCATTGTAGTACCCTCCCTTTTCACCGAATAATTTACTTTATTGCCATTGAGTATAATTTAGATGCATCCTCAAAATATGGCGCTTATAAGAATGTGCAATAATAGGACTAACCGGCAAAACCCTTGCTATACCGCTTTTCATAAAATGTTCCTTTTTTGGAGCTTGATTATCCATTGAGTGGTGCGAAATGCCGATCTTGGCATTTTGCACTCGCTGTATAATCAACAAAAAAAGGTAATTTTATATGAAAAGCAGTATACTAAAGGGTTTGTCGCTTTAGTCTGATTTTTTTACCCCAACAAAGCAATCAGAAAAAGCTAAAGGAGACGCGAGCCTTTGAGCTGAAACACGCCAACATTTCATCCCCTAAGCAGTTTCCAGAAGTTCTCGAAGGCCGTTAGCCGTCTGATAAATCTCTTAGCTTCACTGCAAATGCCTTAAAATATAGAGAGCATACTATTTCGAAATGCCAGCGTATATTTAAATATATGCTGATGATCATTGGAAAGCTCCGATTTCACGGTCGGATGATGCAATTAGTGCGAGATGTGGATAGTCATTTCGCACCATTTTGTGGATAATCAGGCCAAATAATCTGTACATGCGACTGCGCATCAACCTGAATGCTGTTGATTTCTACATCCGAAGAATGTAAAACATATGTCGATATATATTGATTTTAATCTTCTTGCCCCGTTGGCGTTTTGGGGAGGAGGAAGATGACTGCAATCTTGCCTTGACATGAAAGAAGCGCCCTTTTTGGACCTGATAAATCTTAGGAAAATCTGAAGAAAGTGGAGTGATGTAATGCGTTGTTCAAATCATGATCAATCACCCGCAAATGGAATATGCGTAGCATGCGGCAAGCCATTTTGCTCGGATTGCCTAGTTGAGGTCAACGGCAGGAACTACTGCCATAGACACGCAGGAGAAGCTTTAGACAGGCCCAAGTACGAGCAGCCGCAAGCAAGCCCTTCGTCTGCCCAGCAGCAGGACGGCTATGCGCATCAGAAAAACTGCTGCAATCATCAGCCGCCTTATACTCAGCCTCAACACGGCCAGAATGTGTATGCGCAACCGCCGTATGTTCAGCCGGTGAATGTATACAATTACGCCTCTTCGGAACCCTTGCGCAAAAGCAGGGTGGTTGCATTCATCCTTTGCCTGTTCATGGGCGGCATTGGCATACATCGATTTTACGTTGGTAAAATCGGCACGGGAATTATATGGTTTTTAACCTTTGGTTTATTCGGATTAGGTTGGCTGATTGACATTCTGTTAATTGCTTTAGGGGCCTTCAGAGACTATTCCGGTCAACCGCTTGACTAGCTATACTGATTTTCTATGAAAATCGGCATATGACGCCTGCGAGAAAGTGCAAGGCAGTGCGTTGATTGCGTCTTAAAAAGGCGCGCTTTCCTGCCTGGAAGGCGCGCCTTTTCGCGTGAAGGCGCGCAATAAAGCGTTTAAAGCCTGTAAACCGTTAATCTCACGGAGCTCCCGAATCATCTTCTCTTTCAGATCTACTGTCCTCTGTCGGTATTGTCGGCTGCGTGGGGTTGATGGTCGCCGCATTCTCATTTATGGATTGCATAGATAACATACTCGACGACAAATTTTATGAAATGAATAGATTTGATATAACCTTGGCTCTGAAAGTGCCCGTAACGCAAGGCGCGGAGTTTCCGCTCGGCATGGACAGCATTCAAAAGGCATGGCCGCAGAGCAGTGTTCCGGCGTCGTTTGAAATGGATGGAAGAACCGAGTCTACCGATTTAATCTCCCTTCGCAGATTGCGAAGCAATCGCGCTGTACAGCGAGGGCTGACAGAAACTCGCGTTTCCGGCAGACGGCATTCTGATACCGAAGCGGTATGCCGAAAG
The DNA here is from genome assembly GCA_031269465.1 of Clostridiales bacterium. Taxonomy (GTDB): domain Bacteria; phylum Bacillota; class Clostridia; order Lachnospirales; family WQUN01; genus JAISWZ01. The sequence goes on from JAISZB010000031.1 coordinate 34,076, forward strand.
GTACGGACTGTCCGCAGGCGATTCGTTGACGCTGACGCTTTCGCAGCTTGGCGGAACGGTGAGTTTTGTCAAGGTTAGAATTTCCGGCGTCGCGCTTGTGTATTAGGGACAGGATATCTATACCTCGTTCGATTATCTGCGAACGCTTGATGAAGCGATAACTGTATCTTCTTATTACTTGCAACTGGACGACAGCGCGGATGCTGCGAAATTCGCTTCGGACTTGAAAGAAGACGCCGAAGTCAAACTTGCGCCGACAAGAGAGGAAACGTCGAATACTTGGGCATTGTTTACAAATATTTTGAACACGATGGTGCCTGTGCTCGTCGCGTCCTCGGCGGCGCTGGCTCTCACTGTCGTATACGAATAAGCATATACTATCAGGTAGGGTAAACCCTACCGAAAGGAGATGCGACAATGCTTTTCAATACTTCCAAAGTTATTTGTTCCCCTTCCATATATTCTTGAGCAATTCGGTGCGAACGTCGTATGGTTCGAGAAGGAATTTGAAGTAAAAGGATTTATTGATAAACCTGATTAGTAAAAATACCGCGAGATTAAAAATCTTTCGGTATTTTTGTATGATCAATAGAGGTTTGCGCCACATACCACTATGCTCATCCCCTCCCTCAACAAATCTAAATACGCCTGATGTGAGAATGTGCGATTTCGCCTTTCTGCTGCTGTCTGAGCAAGTATTCCTGTCTCGCGCAGCCGTTAATCGTCTTAAATGTAATTCCTATGGCTTCAGCTGTTTTTTGTATCTCAATATTCGAATTGCTTTCCAAATACGCGAATATACGCTTCTCCGTTTTCGTGGCTCGCCTCATTTTCTCGATAGTAGTGGTAGTTTGTTCATGTAACATGATTAATTTGTCGATAGTGTGCCTCGCGTCTTGCGCCGATTCATAAATCGCCAACAGAAAAACTTGACCCATTGCTCGTAGTTGCCGGTTTGTCGAACCTATGTCATTCGGTCGTAATACTCAACCCTATTCTTCTTCAGAAAATATGATATATATATCGCTGGCGTGGTTAAAACATAGCGCCATAAGGCATAACATGATAAGAAAACTGCAACGTGCCCATACGTTGCAGTTTGCGTTCTCGTCGATGAGCTGGTCAAGTACGTCTTCAAGCGTGGCTTGGGTACCATCGATTTGCGATGACATCAGTGCTTCTTTGTGGACATACATCGAAATAGACAAGCTGACATTTGGAATTCGCGCCGAAAGGCCGTCCAGCAACGCCAGCTGTTTATTAGACTTAACGAGCAACCCTATAGTTTCGCCGTCAAGCTCCAAAAGCGGGGTGGGCGGAAACGGCGCGGGAACGAACTACTTGTATGCCGCTTCGTCAGACAGGTTGTTTATGAGCGTTCCCGCTATGTTCTGCATAACATTTCACCTCGAAAATAAAGCATCTAATAATCAAGATGCTGTCGAACGAAAAATACTGCGGCAACGTTGAAATTTTCAAAACCAGCGTCTTTGTTGAGAAGGACGGCTTTGCGCGGAAGAAAGGGCGAAAACATAACATGGATGAGAGCGAACGTTATCTTATCGTAAACAACCAACAAGCGATTATCTCAAAGGCCGACTTCGCCGCCGTCCAAGCCGAAAAATCGCAAAGGAGCAATGTTGAGCAGACTTCGGACGGAGTCAGGCGCAAGGCAACCAAGCATAGCTCGAAAAAAGGCGGAATCAGACGATGATTGAACCTTTCAATTTTGCCTCGGCATGACCGCAAGGGGGGTGCATTTTACCCTGCGAACAAAGTCAAGACTGATGGCGGCAAGTTCGCGGAGAATAAAAAACTGGGCTTCCGAAGTCGCTTGATAACTGCGGAATTTCTGTATTACTGGACATTTGAGGGGTTAGGGCGTTGAAAATGTATTTGCATCAAATAAGGGAGTATTATACTGCTTTTCATATAAAATTACCTTTTTTGTTGATTATACAGCGAGTGCGATTGATATCGGCATTTCGCACCACTCAATGGATAATCAAGCTCCAAAATAGGAACATTTGATGAAAGCGGTATATTTCCGGTGAGGGGGCTATCCTTATTTGATACAAGTTAATTATAGGTGAAAGGTAAACTCACACCTTGCGAGCTGTGACCAAATTCGCGTTTTTCGAATTTACGCTTCGGCTAGCGGGCTAAATTGCGCAACCATACAACTTTTCAAAATTCCGCTTGACTTCTCCTTCGATTTCGGCTAAAATAAGATTTAATCGAATATTAAACGGGTGGTGTCACTATGAATTATATAAAGCGCGACATTGAGCCGACGATTCTTGAAATCTCAAAATCGTTCTCAGCGCTCATCATAACAGGACCGCGTCAGATTGGGAAAACCACAACCTTGCTTAAACTTGCTGAAGATGGGCGTAACTACGTCACGCTCGATGATATGGAAGCTCGTAGAATGGCTCAAACCGACCCAGAGTTGTTCCTGTCGCTTCACCCGTCGCCGCTTTTGATTGACGAGGTGCAGTACGCGCCAGAACTGTTTTCGCGTATAAAAATCGAAATTGACAACGGCGCGAAACCAGGCAGCTACTGGATGACAGGCTCGCAGGCGTTCAGATTTATGGAACTTGCGCAGGAATCACTTGCGGGGCGCGCCGCTGTTCTTCGTATGTCGTCGCTGTCGCAGCACGAAATTTATGGGTGCGGCGAGTGTGAACCGTTTCCGCTATCGTTTGACTCTTTGCGCGGACGCGCGGCGACCGGAACCGCAATCGAAACTGCCGGACAATACGATCGCATATGGCGCGGTTCTCTGCCGGGGTATATCAGCGGAAAATTCCCAAATCGTGAAGTTTTCTATTCAAGCTATTTGCAATTGTATATTCAGCGCGATATTGGAGATATGATGTCACGTGTGGATTCGCTTCAGTTTGCCGATTTTGTTCGCGCCGCCGCCTGCCGTGCGGGGCAAATGCTCAACGTCCACGATATCGCGTCTGATGTCAGTGTAACCGACGATACTGCCAAGCGATGGCTGCAACTTATGGAGAAATCCGGCGTGATTTTTTATCTGCGCCCATACTCCAACAACTTGCTGAAACGCACGGTCAAAACGCCGAAAATGTACTTCTTTGATACGGGACTCGTGGCTTATCTCGCCAAATATACTACGCCGGAGATTTTACTGAACGGCGCGATAAACGGCGCTATATTAGAGAACTATGTCGTGGCCGAAATTGTCAAAAGCTACGCGAACTGCGGGATCGAGCCGATTATCCATTACTATCGCGACAAGGATAGTAAGGAGATAGACGTAATTCTTGAAAGCGACGGCAAGCTTCACCCCATCGAAATTAAAAAAACGGCGTCGCCGCCCACAGAACTTGCGGGTGCGTTTAAAGTGCTTGACAGTGCGAGTCTGCCTCGCGGCATAGGCGCGATTATTTGCACAAAACGCGAGTTTTCGGCGATTGACCGCAATACGGCGATTGTTCCGGTTTGGACGATTTGACGCCAACCATTACAAAACATGAACACTTTACGCGCCCTAAATTCAAACGTGTGGGCGTGTATTGCCGCGTCAGTTCCACCCGTGCCGACCAATTGGCAAGTCTCGCGCAACAAGTTTCGCGCTTTACAAGGCTCGTGCCGTCCGGCGAGAGTGTTATTGGAATTATTGTAGCTATTCCGACGGCTTGCAAAGCGACTGCTATTATGAATATTTTTGTCGATTAATCTGTCGCAATTAGCCATATAATGTATTTATTAATATACTGAAATCATAAAAAAGATTTTTATATATTGAATTATAAGAATAGCAAAACTGTGTTTGCAAAGGTGGCAATCCATTGCGAAAGATCCTTTGAGGCATCGAACGCTGATTTTTGATTTTCCCATTGCAAATTTCGGAAATTGGCATGGAATAAAGTGCCCACGGCATTTTTTTGTAAGGGTTGCGCTTTGCGGCGATAAGCGATATGAACGGAATTGATGAAATAGCTGGCGAATTGGATTGCCAATGGACGGTTTTTTTCAGGCCATGCCGAAGAGGCGAAAAATATGGCCGATGTATTGATGAAGGCTGGCCCAGCAAAAAAGCGGCTTTATCATTGGCTCTTTATCTTGGCGCAATATGCAGGAGGCCTCTGGAAAATTACATTGATTTATGCAAGCCTGGCGGCTATGGCATTGAACAATCTGGACTGCATCATATTGACTCTGCGTGCGGAAGAGTGCATGCGCGGATGTATAAAGCAGCCGGACCTCTGAAAACCGCCGTCTTCGATGCGGCAAAGGATTTATTTCCCGAAAAGGCGAATTTCAATGAAAGGCACAAAACCGGCCCGTTTCGCGAAAGCGCCGCAGGATTAGCGGCTAATGCGGCATATTCCCAAACTATGGACTGCATAAGCCGGCATGCCGCCGGCCCCGAAAAATTCAGCGGCGCCCATTATTTTCACAATTCAGCGCAAAATGAAGGGGATTCCCTCGCGGAGGCCATGGACGGTTCTTTGCGATTGCAACATCAGCCTTGATAATCTTTCCGGTGGGCGCGGTTTCCCACGTTGTAAGCCCCATATGCTCTTTTTCAGCGTCCGCGCGTTCAACGATTAGCTCTGCGGCGGTGTGCATGTGAACCGCGTAATGCAGCTTGTTTTGCACCAACTTAAAAAACTCGCGCGTCGTTTTCGCGTTCTTGTCGTAGTCAAACGCCGTCGCGTAGATGTCCGTCACCTTTTGATAAAACTTGCGCTCGGACAGACGTATCTCGCGGATTTGCTGCAACTGCCGCTCGAAATACTCGTCCGTGAACATATGACCCTTTTAAGACGGTCAGCGTCCATTGTCCACCCTTGAATGGTGTAATCCTTGACGATTTGCCCCGCCCATTTACGGAACTGAACGGCGCGGTCATTGTTCACCTTAAACCCTACGGCGATTATCATTTGGAGATTGTAATGCAGGGCCTCACGCCAGGCTTGGCGATTGCCCTCGTTTTGAACTATAAAGAATTTCTTTATAGTTGCCTCGCGGGTCAATTCGCCGTCATCAAGTATTTTCTTGATGTGCTGCCCGATATTCTGAAAGCTCACGTCTTACAGCGCAGCGAGCATTTTCTGCGTCAGCCAGATGTTCTCGCCCTCGTAATGCATTTCAAAACTCTGCTCGCTGTCGCCCGTAGCCGCAACAAAGGTGAGATATTCAGCCGTCGAACTGCGAATCGTGATGTCCGTTTTCTTTTTATCACTCATACCTCCACCCCCAAAATCGTTTCGATTTCTAAAAGGATTCGATCAATGTCGGCGTTAAGGCTCGCTCGTTTCTCTTGGTACTGCTGTATCAATTCGCGCGGCGGCAATATTTCTTCTTTCTCATGCGGAAACCTGCAGAGGTCAAGATTGTAGTTGCGGTCAATGAGTTCCTGTGTCGTGTAACGCTTCGCCTTGTCGAAACCGTCAACCGTTATTTCCTCGCGGTTGCTCCACCATTCCACAGCAGGCGCGAAATGCTCCAGTTTCATCGGCTTGGTTTTTGAAAAGTGTTTGTAGCCGTCAGGCATATCCAAACGGTAGAACCACGTTTCGGCTGTCGGCGCAGTACGCTCGAAGAACAGAATATTTGTCGTGATATTGGTGTACGGCGCGAAAACATCGTGCGGCATACGCACCACAGTTATGAAGATTAAATTCTTCAATCAGCTTTTTCTTTATGGCGACTTTGGCGTTGTCCCTTCCGAACAGGAAACTGTCGGGGATAATGACCGCCCCGCGTCCATTGTTTTTTAAGCGGTACATTATGACCGTCATAAACAGATCAGCAGTTTCGCTTAACTGAGTTTGCGGGAAAGTTAATCTTCACGCCCTCTTTTTCGCTCCCGCCGTAAGGAGGATTCATCAGAACTATGTCATAGCGGTCGTTCTCTTTATAGTCACGGACGTTATGCTCCAACGAGTTCCCGTGAATAATGACAGGATTGTCAATGTCATGCAAAAGCATATTTGTAACGCAAAGCAAGTGTGGCAAGGCTTTCTTCTCCACCCCGTAGACAGAGCTATTATAAATCTCTTTATCCACTGCGGACTTCACTTGCGCGTCAAGCACTTTCAGCGCAGACGTAAGGAATCCGCCTGTCCGACAGGCGAAGTCGGCAATTTTCTCCCCGATTTTCGGTGCTAATCGCTGTGTCATAAAGTCGGTGACGGCGCGGGGCGTGTAAAATTCACCCGCGTTACCCGCGCTTTGCAGACTACGCAAGATGGTTTCATAGATGTCGCCAAAGGCGTGTGACAGTCAGCGGAAATGCAGTGAGATCGGCGCGACGCTCCGATACGAGCGAAAGGTCGCGGAGAATCCCATAGTGGAAGCGCACAAAAAAGCATACCGACGCTTCAACTCCCGCACCCGTGCCAAGAAGATGACGCAAAATGAATTTATGGCATGGTCGGAGGAAGCCGCCAAAAAGCGAGACGAGTGCTTGGCTGGGGAACTGCTGTTTGACGAGTTTAAGGCGTGGCTGGAGAAAGGCAGGATTCGAAAGAGCAGAGCAAGTCCTCTGACACAGATAATCCCAAGAAGAACGATATTGACAACAGATAACGAATATGTTATCATTAAATGGCAGGGAGGAATATAATGTACGAGGTGAAGTTTTACCGAGATAAAAATGGTAAGTCTGAAATCGTGGAGTATTTGGACGAATTGAAAGAGAAAGGCGAAACGGGCAAGAATGAGCGCGTCAATCGCGATAAAATTCTCGCGTATATCGGTGCCTTGGAGCAGTACGGAACGCGAATAGGCCAGCCGATAGTAAAACACATCGACGGCAGCATATGGGAACTGCGCCCGCTTGCTAACCTCATATTTTTCTTCTACTGGAAAGATAATAAATTTGTGCTGTTGCATCATTTTATTAAAAAAACGCAGAAAACGCCGCCTCGGGAAATAGAACAGGCGCGGACGAAGCTGAAGGATTTCATTGAAAGGCATGGTGAGTGATATGGCGAATGGAAAAGTTATTGATACGTTTTCGGATTATATGAACGACGAAACAAGAGTAAGCCCCGCTGAGCGCGAGCATATCAATTTTGAGGTATCTCTAATCGGCAAAATAATAGAGGCCAGAAAAGAGAAGGGTTTGTCGCAGAGGGAACTCGCTGAAATTTCCGGAGTAAAACAGCCCGCGATCGCGCGGCTCGAAAGCATGAAAGCGACACCGCAGATAGATACCCTTTTCAAAGTGTTGCATCCGCTTGGCTATACGATCGAGATTGTGCCACTAAACCGCGAATAGGCGGATAAAAACGGAACGCACATTTTGAGCGTTCTGTTTTGCCGTTAGGCATATACTACTTCGTCGAGTATCATCATTTCCGCCGTGCGCTTTATTTCGGTCATGTGCGTCGCCCACGCAAGGGTGTCGGCGGTTTTGTCCGGTTGCGGGTTGAACACCCGAATGTCCGACATCAGGCTGTCAAGCCGCTTGTTTGCCGCTTCGTCTACTTTTCTCAGATGAGGAAATAATTTTTCCGACAGAAGAAGCGTGGTATACTGGATTGGGCGATATTCCCGCAGGAACGCCCGCCGCATACGGCCATATCTGCCGAGCGGTACGGTGAATTCCGGTGGCGGCTCGGAGAGCGCGATGTCGGGTAGGAGATAGTCCCCAACGCGAGCATAGGTTATTTGGTACATATTCCGCCCCTTTTCTGGGGCCTGTGTCCGCTTGTGTTGGCGATGGCGGCAAACATACCGCCATGCTCTGCTACGGCGCGTACAGGGCGAATGTCGCCCCGTATCCGCGCCAAAATAATACGGCAGTTCCCCCCTCCTCATATTAAGCAATCGCACGAATGTACCGCAAACGAGCCGGTTGCCATGTTGTAGTAGCGTTTAGTCGGAAACACCCTTTACAACATACAACTTCGGTATATCGCCGTACCAGTTCGATAAACCGCGACGATTTCTCACTGTCCTCATTGAACGCCGTGATTTCAACGGTTAGCTGTTCGTTCTGCGCTTCGAGTTCAGCTTGCTCGTTTTCGTAGTCGCCGCTAAGTTGTTCAAAACACTTATCGGAGAGTTTGCCGGAAGCATTATCTTCGTAGGTCTTTTTGAAAAGCCTATCGAGTTCAGCAATACGCTTTTGGTTCTGCGCCAGTTTGCGCTTGCTGTCTTTCGTCGCCTACTGCTGTCGGATCGTCGATTATTCGCGGATTTTAGCGACAAACTCGGCTTGATTATCGCGTACATAGGCACACACGCCCTGAATCGCGGACAGCACCAGTTTCCGCACAACTTCGGTACGGATATAGTGCTGCGAGCATTTCTCGTCGAACACGCCCTTGCTAACTGTATGTCGAGCAAGTGTAGAAGTCCGCGACCTTGTGCGTATACTCTTTGCCTAAACGCTGTTCGGTATAATGCGTTTTCGCTGTGCGGCTGTTATACATCTTGCGTCCGCACTCGTGGCAGAAAAGCAGTCCCGAAAGCGGGTTCGCCTCGCCGCAATCGCTCGGGCGGCGCGGCGTCCCGAGCAGCTTTTGGACGGTTTCAAAGGTCTGCCCGTCGATTATTTCCGGGTGCGTATCGTCGAATATCTTCCACTCGGATTTGTCACGGTATTGGAACTTTTTGGACTTGAACTCGGCTTGACCGTGCGGAAGTTGACGGTTTTGCCGCAGTTTCGGGCTTAGACAGGATATTCCTGACCGTGCCGCCGTTCCACGCGTTGTCCTTGCCGTCGAACGCCCAGTCCTTTGTCCGCGCGAAATACGCGGACGGCTTCTCGACCGCAATCCGACGGGCGATTTGGTACGGCCCCATTCCGTCAAGCGCCATTTGGAATATGCGTTTGACGACAATCGCCGCTTCGTCGTCGATCAGCCAGACGTTCTTGTCATCGGGCGATTTTCTGTAACCGTAAATCGCGTTGTACGACAGCGGTTTGCCCGCGTTGCCTTTCGCGCGTGTGCGACGGCTTTTATCTTGCGGCTTGTGTCCCTCGCGTAAAATTCTGAGATAATTTCCTTGAACGGTGTGAAATCGTCGTCCGCAACCTTAGAATTCCAACCCTCGGACACGGCAATCAGCGGTATGCCCTTTTCGGCTAACATCTCGCGGTACAGGCCCATTCTGAGATAGTCGCGACCCATCCTGTCCATTGTCTTGACGAGGATTGCGCCCACTTCGTCGCGCTCGACCATTGCGAGCAGTTCCTGCCAGCCCGGTCTGTCCCATTGGGTGCCGGAGTAGCCGTCATCGCTCAGGTGCAAGTGCGGCGTGCAGCCGTTTTGCCCGGCGTAGGTTTCGAGGATTTGCTTCTGGTTTGCGATACTCAGGCTCTCCCCCTGCAATAAATCGTCACGGGAGAGGCGCGAGTAGAGGATAGTTGTTTTGGCGGTCTGCCGATTCGTGTTCATAGTGAACCTCCGTCCGGCAACCGGCCTGTTTGCAGTGTATCCATCTTACCGCGTCCAGGTTCGGAAATCAAGTCGTTTTTGATTAAACGCAGTATTTTGGCTTCGAGCGTTTCATCCTCGGTTTCGGGGAAATAAACGCTGACGCGGTACACCGAGGAGCCGATTCTCTCACTGAATCGGCCCGACAGTGCGTTGATATTTTCACGTTCGGCTTTTTCAAGTTGCATAGAATCGACCCCTTTCTTAAATAAATTTTGGTTTTGCTTTGGCTTTTTTTGTTGTGAATCTCCCGACGCGCACAGCTCCGCTTTTGTTTAGTGTCGGAATACATTCTGTTCGCCTTCAGATTTGCCCGGGCGATAGCGTCTCTTACTGCAACGGCACGACAGCGGGCACTCCCCGATGGTACAGCCGGCCCGGTTCCTGCGCCCGCATCTCTGTGGGACGCGTTTCCCCGCTCCGCGCTTTTGGCGCATCTTGGAAGGGAAGCCGCCCGGTATCTGACCGACTGCACAGGATTACAAAATATTCCTGTCGTAAATATTATCGCTCTAAATCCTTGACTAATCAAGCAATCTGAGGTACTATACAAGAAACGAAACTACTGACAGAACATAATTCCTGTTAGGAAATCAGGGAGAGATAGCTATGGAGTACGATTTTACTAAGCGGGAGCGTGATTTTGGGCGGATTGTGTTTGCGCTGACTCTTGACCGCAAAAAGATGACGGAGCGCGTTATCGTAGGACGAAACACCGAAGTTTCACTCCGATTTGAGCGCGGCATCGGCGAAGTTTATTATGACGAAACGCGCCCGCTCGGTTCTTTGCTGATCGGGCTTGAAGCTGACCCGACACGCCAATGGAACGTAAACGCCGCCATTTTGCGGGATAGCTGCGGCAAAGTCTTTCCGTTTGACGCGCAAAGGTGGATGCAGTCCGCGCCCGTCGCCGATTATTTGGCGCAGAAATACGAAAGCGGCGAACCGTCCGCGATGTTTGCCGCTATTAGAACTTGGGAAGAATACCTGAACTTCTTCAACCTCAATCATGGCGCTGATTTGATCACGGAACGGCTCGCCGCGCTGTATCGTCCGTTTGTCCTCTACGCCGAAAACCGACCGTGGCAGGAGCTCGCGCAGGATGCGATGTCGGCGGCGCTGCGCGATACGGACACGGAGGTGTCGCTTTGGTATCCCGCCAAAAAACGCCCGTTTGAGGTCGTCGCGGCGTTTTCCTCGCTCCTGCCCGTAATCCAATACTGTCTTTTCAAGTTGGACGAGTGGGGCTTTGTATTCCAACAATGCAAAATCTGCGGCAAGGATTTTGTCGCCAAGAGCCGGCACTGCGAGCTTTGCGGCGACGAGTGCCGCCGCGTTCAAGCCGCCCTGAACAAGCGGGAGTTTGACGGGCGGGCGAAAGGCGACAAACTTGAACAGCTTCACGAGAACGCCTACAATTACTGGTATAATCGGCTTCGCAAGCTGAAAAAAGGAAAAACCGCCGACCCGGAAAGGGTGGCGGCTGTGGGCGCGGCATTCAAAGAATACCGAAAAGAAGCGGTGAAACGCAAAACCTCCGTCAAGAACGGCGAGATGTCGTTCTCCGACTTCGCGACATGGCTTGCGGAGCAACAAAACGCCGTGGACGCGCTGATGAGCGAGACCGATCCCGATCCCAAAGTTGGACTGACCTCGAAATCGCGCTGAGTGAGCAGTCCCCAAAGTTGGGGATTCCGATGTGTCCAAGTTTGGATCTATCTCCATTTGAAATACCCTTTACATTGTAAATCTTTCTTGCTATGCTTTGATCGCCAAATGAACATTCTTTTTATTCAGAGTTGGGCGGAGTATGCTTTCTGATGGATCGAACTCCGCCTCATCAAGTATTGCCCATGATGGAAGCAAGTGTCACATGTAGACATTCAGGCTTGCGGCGGTGAAGCTTTTGGCGCACCCGCCTTTATCGTTTGACAGGCAGAATACGGTTGCCATTATATACTGCTTTTCATATAAAATTACCTTTTTTGGAGCTTGATTATACATGTAGTGGGAAATGACGATTAGGGATTTAGCCCACACATGGTAATAAATCTACAAAAAATAAAAATATGTTGTAAATGGGGATT
>JAISZB010000099.1 GCA_031269465.1 Clostridiales bacterium
AGCTAATAAGCATTTAACTTTATACAATGATCGGTTTTAATTGTTCTAAATTGACTTTGTTAAATTAAGTAAGTTATCCATATCTTTGTCGATTATCCATTAACCTGTTAATATTGGGCGATTGCCCGCCTCTACATGCTCAAACTTGCCGCTATAAAATACAACGCTTAATTCTGTAACGCGGTTACGGATTTAAGGTTTTTAAAATGCAACATGCTCTTATCGTTGTACTGGAGCGGCAAAGAAAAGAGAAGATAATATGGCCGTTATTGACGTATTGCCCAGCAACTTTTTCTCGATTTTAGTGTCAACAAAGCGAGAGATCTATGAAGAATTTCTGCTATTTTTGCATCAAATGTTTCAATTTGAACTTAACATAAAGTTAGAAGATTATATTTCTGCTCTCATCTCTTTACACGAAGAAAAAGATTTTATGCCTGAGGATGATGATGAAGTTGACAATGTAAGTTTGACACTTAGCGAAAAAGCCAGACTGATATACTGCTTTTCATATAAAATTACCTTTTTTGGAGCTTGATTATACAGGATTCAATGGATAATCAAGCTCCAAAAAAGAAACATTTGATGAAAAGCGGTATACTAAGGCGTTTTATCAAAACTGGATTGGTGGAAAAAGTGTTTTTGGATGGCTCCTTTATTGAACTCATTACGCCACAACCTTAAGCGATTCCGGTGATGAAGCTTCTAGGCGAATTGGGCGGCGGAGGAATACAAGAATACAATTCTCTCGTCTTTGCAACTTATTCCGCTCTAAAACAGGCCATATCAGATCATAAGGATCAGATGTATGAGGCAGCGCTCGCTGCAAAAACAAATACGGAGCAATTGCAATACCAGCTCCGCAGCCTTTATCACGGAATTCGCAACTACCTGCGGATGATTGAAAACCAGAGCAGCATCAATGACTTACTTCAGAACCATTTTGAAAGCTACAAAAAAATGTCTGATCAAATTTATCATCCAATCAAAACCATGGATTCTATCCATCGATATATGATTCCGATTCGAAATCTCCTTTTGGACGTTATGGGCGATGCCACTCTAATGCAAACAATGTATGACCGAGCAATGACCGTAAAAAAATATGAGCATCCAGAGAAGGCTCAAGAGGACATTTTTGCGGCAATTAACTATGTGCTGGATGCATATCAATCAGTAGGCGGCATTATCACTGAAATCGACCTTAAACATAGCGCCTGCACCAAAAACTCCATTGAGAAAATTAGATATTTGATGACCGCCGATCAAACGATTAAGGGAAAGCTGGCGCAGTAAGTTTGATGAGCTTGTTATCTATAACGGAGGACAATACAGTCCTCCAAGAAAAAGCTCTTGCGACTCGTCGCAAAAGAGTCTGCACAGATGCCGTCGTATCATTGGGGTGATATTGATTATGGAGGGTTCAGTATGCTCGCTAGACTTCGCCGTGAAATAAACTCCAGCATCCTTTTATAATGAACAAGCATGAATTGATTGCATTTGAGAAGTTTACAACATCTTTCTCTCCTGAGCATTCGCAAAAATTGCATGAATTGACGGCAAGGGCTGAACTGAAAGACTGTTCGGAGCGCCTTGCCTATATGCTGAAGCGCTGTGTGAGGCTAGAACAGAAGGCTATGCTGGAATAATCGCCCAAAATATTGCTTTCCTTATACCATTCCGAAATAAAGTACATGCAAGTATGCAAAAGGGACAAGCGATTAATGCATTTACTTTCGGCAGTGCTTAGCAACGAGACATGTTCAAATGCCGCCTGCTGAGATGCGTGCTTCTAGCTTGTAATAATCTTGGCCACCAAGATCCATTCGCTGATGGGCTGCTGCAAGACGCACTTTGCGGACTGCGCGCCGCACCCGTTCACGCCGAACGGGTGCGGCGGAAGACTCGGCATGCACAAGGATATTTTTCGGGACTAACAATATAGCACGGCTCTCCCTCCCGCTCAAATTGATTCATATATTTCCTCTTCGATTTTTTTTACTGCGATTCCAGTCCCTACGCAGAATACCCGCACGCCCATGGATGCCGCCCCCAAACATTTTGCCTTGAATTCAGGAAACTCTTCCAGCGCGACGTTAAGCCCTTTAGACGCCGCGCTAGGTTTCAATTCAGCTAAGTTGAATTTCTATAAAGAAAATGTTTTCCTCACAAGAAATTTAGTGATATAATATATTGTGAGAGAGCTTCTGCGCATCAGCTATGCTGATTTGCATTTGAAAAAACCTATTTTGAGATTCGTTAATCTGAAAATAGGCGCATTTGACTGCAAATCTGGTTTTTTTATATTTCTAATATGCCAGAGATTTCAATGTCAACTTAAGGGGAGAGACTGTGGAAAAATCATCACGGGGCGTAATGCTTATATTAGCGTCCGCAATCATCTGGAGTACAGGAGGAGTTCTAATCAAGCTGCTGGATTGGGCGTCCGCAAGCATCATCGGCATACGGGCCTTGATAGCGGGAATTACTCTTCTTTGCTATGTGCGAGCATCAGATCCATGCAGCGCGTCAGAATTTCTCCGCCGCTTCGCGAATAAATATACATTTCTAAGCGGAGCTTCCATCGCTTTTACATCCATTTGCTTCGTTAGCGCCACTAAGCTTACAACTGCGGCAAACGCCATAGTCCTCCAATACACATCTCCGATCTATGTGGCAATCATCAATTTTCTGCTCTTCAAACAAAAGCCCCGAAAGCTGGATTATATTGTCGGAGCGGCTATTTTCTGCGGCATCGCTTTTTTCTTCTGGACTGAACTAAGCGTCTCCGGAATGCTCGGAAACATTTTGGCGCTTGCCGCAGGACTGTCATTTTCCTTTGTCTTCTTCATAAATAAGCTGCCTGGCGCGCGCCCCGCTTACGGAATGATTTTCGGACAGCTTGCAACCTTGATTGCGACACTGCCCTTTATAGGCGCGCAAAGCTTGAGCGGCGGCATTTCATGGCTGTACATAGCCTTGCTGGGCATATTTCAGATAGGAGCCGGGTATGCGCTCTTCTCGGAAGGGATAAAAACCTGCAATCCCTTGCAGGCTTCGCTCATATCCATGGCGGAGCCTCTGCTTAATCCTGTGTGGGTCGCCCTTTTAACGAGCGAAACGCCTTCTTTGGCCGCAGCAGCCGGCGCCGCGCTTGTTATCGGCGCGATTGCCTTCTACATCCTTCACCCCGCGACTCCCGCCAGAGAGTTGAAATGAAAGTCAGAAAACGCTTAATCCGCGCCTGAGCGCATCTTTTCCCTCCGACTTTACATTTGGATTATATCGATGCGCTATTAACGACAAAATTATTCAAAATGAGATTCGCTTTGAAACTCCGAATAGCTATGGAAAAGCAGAGGCTTTTCAATTCTTGCTATGCATCAAGACGCTTATTTATTTAAATTTGCTTAAGTTGCTTTTAACTGCTTCTTATGCTGATTTGCAAATGAAAGTTCTTTATCGAGCTTGATTGTACTGCGAGTGCAAAATGCCGATATCAATCGCACCACTCAGTGGATAATCAAGCTCAAAAACGCCGCGTTGGGCTGCAAATCGGTAAAGTTTCCGTCAAGCGTATATGCTTTGACGCATAAACTGCACAGGAATTCCCGCTCTAATGCCTTGCTCCAACATTTTGCGTTTGCTGCGCTAACACCCCTTCTTTTCATCAGCCTGAGCCCCGCGTTTCCTAACTCCTCGCATAAATCCGTCAATCCAGTGCAAAATCCCTAACCGATAAATTAACGGCAAAATGCGCTTTATTTCTCGCGCAATATTTGGCGGTAAATTATATGTTTCGACCTCAGTCACTTTAAGTCATCCTTCTTCAGCCAGTTTTGGCAGAATAAAATCGAAGAACACTATTGCAATAAAAAGTGCGCTATGATACAATTTTAGAAAAATAAGATTTCAAATCGCATTGAATACTTATATGGAGATAAAATTCTATGAGCGAATCAATTGATACGTATGTTTTAGAGCTCGAACGCGAATTAAGCGAAAAAAAAGAGGAGAACGCGAGGCTTCAATCAGAGCTTGATCACGAACGGGAGGTTTTATCCACCACTTCGACTGAAAAAAAGGCCTTGGAGGTTGATCTCATCAAAGAGACCGCCGAAGCCAAAAACCTCCGCGATCTTTTGAGTCAAGAGCGGAATCAGGCGGACAAGCATAGGGATGAAATCAGCCAGTTAAAAAAAGAAGTGTCAAATGCGGACAAAATGAGAATTTCCTTGGAAACCCTTCAAGATGCCTTGCAGGAGATGACCTCTGAAAACGAAAATCTTGCTGGCGAGCTAATCTCAGCGAAAAGCGTTATAGAAAGCTGGCAGCCTAAAAAGCCAAACATCATCTTGGTGCTGAGCCTCGGCGCCCGAGTTGCCGCCATTTTGCTTATAGATGTCCTTATGGTCTTAAACATCGAAAGCAGCGACACATACTACTCAGTGCTTGCTCCCACCGCAGCGGCGACTATTCTCTCAGCCAGCCTCTTTTGGAATTTTAAAATGCGGGCTCGAGATTTTCTAATCTTTTCGCTGATTGCCCTGATGCCCGCCATCATATGCCTCCTTATACTGAGATAAGCGCATTGTCTGCCCCCTAGCAGGCCTGCGCAAAAGGCCATCCAGGCACGAGAAGGCCGACGCCTGCATATTTAAAGAAAAAACGCCGCAGCTCAAATAATGAAATGCAGAAGGAA
This sequence comes from Clostridiales bacterium, assembly GCA_031269465.1. GTDB lineage: Bacteria > Bacillota > Clostridia > Lachnospirales > WQUN01 > JAISWZ01. Next base: position 4,703 of record JAISZB010000099.1, read on the forward strand.
GTGAATCCCGCATGAAACCAACCGAAGATGCCGAAAACGAAAATCAGGCCGACAGCGCCGACCTTAATGAAACCGCCGGCATGATCCGCCCTTTGCAGGAGCTCATTGACATTGTTCTGCGTGAATGGGCCAGAAGCAACCTTGAATCGTCAAAAAAATGCGATGCCGTAGCGGAGTCAATCGAACGCCTCAACAAGAAAGTGGATTCTTTCGCTCTTGATAAGTCTGAAATAGCCAGGTTCATTGAAGAAAACGCCAAGCTTTCCAGCGAAAATGAAGAGCTTTCGCAAAAAGCTTCACGCCTTCAGTCAAGCATAGATGTCCAACGGCAGGCATTCGAAAGCGAGAAAGGGTTGATTGCTGAAAAGTACGAGGTAAAGCTTGTCTCCGAGCGCTTGAAGCATGAAGAAAAGCTCAAGCAGCTGCAGGACGGCGCTGAACGCAAATTGCAGGAAACTCGAGACTCTCTTTCCGAGGAGCTTCGTCAAACCCGCGACGCATATTCAAAGGAGCTGGAATCGACAAGCGGAAAGCTGAACGAAGACTTGAAAGAAGCAATCGCTCAGAAGAATCGGGAAATCTCTGAACAGGCCAGCCGCCATTCCCAAGAGATTTACGAGTTGAAATCCCGCCATGAGCTCCAGCTTAAAGAAAAAGTCGACGCTTTTCAAACGGAGACTTATAGGCTTGAAGCTCAACTCGAGGAGTCGCGCCTCCTCGCGGAAAAATCTCAAAGCGATCTCGAGCGGATTTCCTCAGAGCTTTCCGAGCTTAAGGAAGACTCCGCCGCCAGGTTTGAATTGTATGAGCAATTCAAGGCCCTTCCTCCCGATAGCGCCGCAAGGAAATCCTTGTCCGCTTTCATAAAGCCGATCACATATGAGACGTTCATTCTCACCTGCGGAGACTTGGACAATATAAAGAAGATGTATGAGCACATGTCTGAAAGAGTGATAAACAAGCAAACTTCAGAACTGGAATTTTTGGACAACCTTCTGCAGTACTCAATAGACCTGTGCGCGAAATCCTTTCCTCTAAGCGGCCTTAAAAGGCTGAAGCCCCAGGTTGGAGCGAACTACGACGGCTCCACCCAAGAAAAGACGACTGACGCGCCATACGGTAAAATAAGCAAGGTTTTGCTTAACGGCTTTGTTACAAAGCGCGACAAGTCTTGCAAATCAATTGTGGAGGTGACTTGATGCCTGAGACTTGCATGGTGAAATACATAATTGCCGATGCGGATTCTGTAAGCAAGAATCTGACAATACGCGACCTGATAAGGCATCTATCAAAAAAGATTGAAGAGGAGCTGGACGACTTCGGAGGCTTCATCAAAGTCCGCAGATTGGATGACGATTCTGTTTATTATTTCAACTCCTACATAAACGGATTTTTTCTTGAAAACAGCTTCTTGCTGAAGGGCAGGTATATAAAGCTCCCTACATCCTTGACGCAGAACCCCTTTACCCAGTCTGAAGAAGCCTTCGATGGCATCGCCTGGGACTTTATGACTGAATACGAATTTAAATCGGCGTTTTCTTCAATAACTGAGGAATTTTGTTCCAAGCTGGCATGGAATCCTAGCTTCGCCAAGTGCCACATCATCTTAAACAATGACCTAGCCGCAAGAATGGATACAGGTGAAATCACATCCATATTCCAAAACAGCCAGATCCCCTATAAAGCTTCAAAAATCGGCTATATCCTCAAAATGGCGAGGGTGAGCGATGAATACTTAAGACCCGGCGCCTCCTATGAAGACATTCTGAACGGCCTCCTTTTCAGAGGATTCGTCCCCATCATCTCCTCGTCTCAGGAAGCTATGGACAAGCTTAACATGCTCAAGGACTTCTATCGAAATCCGGAGTATGTCTTGGTTGATAATAATGGGTGCAGAGCTTTGGACTGCGAGAAGATAGACTCTGATCCTTCAGGATACAAGGAGTCGGTGGATCAGAACCTCCTTGAGCCCTCGAAAGATCAGATAGCCAGCATCAAAAAGAGATACCTGGAGTGCGACAAGCGCAGAGTGGCTTTCGATTCATATGACGAAAGCGTATTCAGCGCCAAGAAGGGGCACTGGGAATTGTGGAGGTTCGTTCAGTACAATGACAAGTCTCCCGATGATCTTCCAAAAACCCCTGAAGGCCAGGTATGGGTCGATGTTTCCAAGATGGGGCTGTATGCCAGAAATCCTGCCAAGGATATCACAAGCCACATGATTGCCTGCGATTTCGGAACGACATCGACGGTAGTTTCAGTCGTAAATGAATACAGGACCATAAATTTCAAGATCATAGGCCAGGTGCCCAGCGACGCCGAGATAAACGGCGAAGCGTATGAAAATCCAACCATACTGAAGTTCACGAACATAACCAAATTCATGGAAGCCTATCATTCGCCTGAATACATAGGCCGGCCCGACACCAGCATAAATGATATAGATTTCTCCTACTCAGCCGAAAGCGGCTTTGAGGCGAGAAATTTGGACGCAAATATAGAGAGCTTTCTGCACCGCCTTAAGCAGTGGGCCAGCAACAGGGTAGCCACTGAAAACATTTCTGACGACAACGACTACAAGATAGAGAAATTTAAGCTTAAGCCCTACTTGACGCTCGATGACGACGATTTTGATCCAGTGGAGATATACGCATACTACATCGGCCTTTACATCAATAATATGATGGAGTACAAAATATACAGCAAGTACTTCCTGTCATACCCGTCGGCGTACAGCACTCAAATCTGCGAGAAGATTCAAAGGAGCTTCGAAAAAGGCCTCAAGAAGTCGATACCTTCTGAAGCCCTTCAAAGCGAGGGTTTCAAGGAGAAATTCAAGGTCAGCTTAAGCCACTGCGAACCTATGGCATATTCGTCCTGCGCCATTATGGAGTGCCAGGTGATGCCAACTCCAGGCAGGAAGGTCTTCGTCGCGACATACGACATGGGCGGAGGCACGGTTGACTACAGCTTCGGCCTTTTAAGCCTCGAGAAGACGCCTCCGATGTCTTACAAGAATCTGTCCAAGGGCGGAGATCCCCTTTTGGGATGCGAAAATCTCCTGGAGATTCTCGCAGTTGACATCTTCTACCGAAACAAGGAGATTTTTAGATCTTACGGCGTGAAGTTCGAAAAGACATCCCTTGTTCCGGATTTCCAGAATCATCAGTACTACATGGATACATCTAAGGAAGCCAGGCTCAATTCCCTCAAGTTCATAAAAGAGCTGAGGGAGGTGTGGAAGAACAACGGAGACATAGCATCAAAGAGCTACAGCCTGTCTCTATCTTTCTTCCCATCGGGAAAAACAGCCTCCATTCCGTTCACTTTGACTTATGCGAGCGAAGAGCCTCAAGATTTAGAACCGGCTTTCAATTCCACGCTTGTGCGCATTGATGAATCCGGCCTTTCCCAGGCGCCAGGCTTTCATAATGCTCCTAGCGCCTCAGCCCGCGCGTCCTCTTCAAATTTCGAGATCATCGGTCTTGCGGGGGATGGCGCCCATGAAACGCATGAATCAGAGCTTTACCCAGATGTCCACGCTTCAACTGAAGACAACCACATCATTACTTTGCCTGCGGGCTATATAAAGACTTTCTTCCAGAATAAAATAAAGGCCGGCGTAGACGAGTTCTTCACTCAGATGGACAGAGTTTACGCCTCCCACAGGGACGAACTCGGAAATGATCCAAAGTGCGTCATTTTCCTGGCTGGAAACGCTTCCAAGTCAAAGCTTGTAAAGGAAGCCTTCATTGCCAAGAAGGAGGCAAACGCCGCCAAATTGGCGTCAATTGCGGCAAAGGAGACAGCCGCAAAATCTGACGCCGTAAAAAGCGTGATTAGCAGGGACTCTCGATCCGAACGCAAGCCTCTGAACTTTGAGCTTAAAGATCCGCTTCCCATTGAAGTAAAAACCAAGGGGATGCAGGTTCGCGCCATACCTACCGCCAAAACTGGAGTAGCCTACGGGCTTCTCATAGACAAGCCGAGTCCCAGTTTCATAAAGCCGCTGAAAGAGCTTGCAGGAAGATCATTCATGTATTACATCGGCGTTGAGAAGTTCGAGATTTCAAAGTCGACCTTCAAGTCGTTTTTCCTCAGAAAATGCAAGCCTGAGGAGCTGGTTTCCGAAACCAACTCCCAGAACGGGGTTGAGCTCGGAAGGCCTGATGCCAGCCCGTTCATACTGCTCTATACTGACAATCTGTCTGCGGAGACGAGCGAGCGCCTGCCGCGATCCAACATACCGTGCGTTTACATTGACATTTCTGAGGAACTCCTGGGCAAATCCAGCCTCAGGTGCCGCGTATTTGATTCTTCGGAAACCCTGCTTCAGATTTTCGCTGTTGTAGACGACAGGCAAGGCGAGGTTAACTTAGGTTTCTGCGACTTGGCAGAGGGATTCTTCCACGCTGCCTGCCAAAATCAGTAGAATAGAGGAGCAGATGCTAATGGTTCATTTACAGGTTCAAGAAAAGCTTGACAAAATATTGGATCAGAGAAAGCGCAAGGTCGAGTCGATAGAAGCTTCAAAAAAAGAGCTGCTCTCTTCAATGGCAACGCTTCAGGATTTTCAGCAGATGCTCATTGATGTCACGAAGCGCCAGCAATACTTCTACCTGCCCCTTGCCTCCAAAAACCCGGAGCTCTCAAATCCTGAGCACTTGACAAGCTTGGCGGAAAGCATTAAAGCCGAAAAAACTGCGTATGACAAGCTTCTAAGCCTTGAAAAGCGCTTTTCAAGGCAAAATATAACAATTGCGGTCGTCGGCAAAACAGGGGCGGGCAAGAGCACGTTCCTCCAAGGCGTAAGCGGCCTTTTGAACAGTCCCTGCATCCCCGCCTTCAGCGGGGCGTACTGCACGGGAGCGCCATGCACCATTGAAAACGAGCTTTCCTATAATGACGGGGAAGTTTTAGCCGAATTCACCTTCAAGGACAAAAAAGAGCTGCTAAAAGAGTTGAACAGCGCCTTAGAACGCATAGTCTATCCTAATGGCGGCCAAAACTATGTCATAAAAGATTTCGATGACTTCGCCAATAAGACAACGGATCAGTTGCGAAGCGAGATTTCCTCGCGCGGATTCAGCTACAATGAAATCAGCTGGCCTGATTTCGCCGAAGAATATATAGAAAATCGGCACGCCTGGATCAAGCTTCTAGCGCCGGGCATCTCAAAGCCCGATCTCGCGCCCGTTCCCAATCGGCCGGGGGTCTTCACCTCTAGAGATGAGAAAGTCATTTCATCTTATGTATCAAAGTTCGACGGCGCATCCAAGGACGCCTTGAACAGATTCTACAGATTTGTCGCGGTAAAGGACGCTTTGATAAAAACCAAATTTGCGGCTACCGACGTTCAGCGCCTCCGCCTCATTGATACAGTCGGATTCGGTGAAACCGAAGCGAAGGATCAAAGAACCTGCGAAGTGATTAAAAGCGAAGCTGACGCCGTCATCTTCATCCTGGGAACTGGAGACCGCCAATTGGACGACGCGGACTGCAAGTTCCTCAACAACCATTTTTACGACAGGTTTAAGAATTCCTCCATGGGTTCATGGATGGCTTTAGTAATAAATCTTCATGTAAGCGAAGAGGCGGGAGATGTCAGGCAGCAGCAAATCGCTCTGGAACCTCTTGAAAAAAAATGCCCGTCCCTGCTTTCTGAATTCAATATAGTTGAAGCAATACACGCCAATGTTTCCGAAGAAGTGAGAGGGCCTCTTTCTATACTTCTCGACTCAATATACAACAATCTAGAAAATCTTGACGTTGACCTTGAAAAAGATGCCAAGGAAAGCATCAGCCACGCCAACGAAAAGTTGCATAAATTCCAAAGGGGACTCTGCGTTGTGAAAGTACCCAGCGAAGGAGACATTGCAAGTCTCAACTGCCCGAAGATCCTCCAAAAGCTCAGAGAAGATCTTTCCAAATGCTACACCAAATTCACTAAAGACTTCGAAGAGGAGATACACTCCAAAATAATTGAAGACAAAGTGGAAAAAGTCGCGGAACTCCTCAATGGCAGGACATTATACGACAAGTTCGTCCAGCCGGCCTCAAGCATATCTCAAAGATACCGGACCAAAGCAGATCTCGCCTTTGGAAAGCTTTTGATAACTGTAAGGAACATAGGCAAGACCTCAGGCAAAACCTTATCCGAGCTAGGCGAGAACTTAAAGAGGAACATCGCGAAGATAATCGCCGCAAACCTTCCTCTTGAAGGGATAAACGTTGAAAACCCCAATGTTGAGCTATTAGCTTGGACGCTGTTTGAAGATGATCCAGATTTTTCTGATCTTAAAAGCCTTTTCCTGTCAATCAGCGAATTCAGGCTTGATGAACTGGCGGGCATTGTGAAAATCCTGGTAAACAGCATTGCAGACAAGCATATAAGCCCTTACAGCTACGCCAAGGACGAAGAGAATTCTTCAAGCGATGGCTATGACAGCGGCTATTATGATGACGAAGGCTATGACGAACCCTTCATCGAAGAATCTGCAGTCACTGCGGCCGCAGCTCGATCCAAGCCCTTCATTCCCGCTGAAGCTTCTGAGGAAGATATTCAGCTTACAACTGAACTCGAAATCAGTTTGAATAGATTCTTGGATGCGATAACAGAAACCAACTTCTACCACAATCCATCAATCATACCCATAGCTGAGCAAATACTCGCTGAGATCAACTACTTCCGCTTGGCTTTCGAAGTTGAGTACACATATCTCTGGTTCAAAATCTTCAATAACCTTGTGGCTGAATCTAAGCTATTCAAATCGGAACATGATCATATTCTGAAATCTGCAGGGACATTTGAAAAAGTAAAGGCTGCCACAATAGAGATTGGCCAGCTGCAACCTGTTTCAGCCGATTGGAAAGTAGAAGAATAGGACGCAATGAAACAAAAATCGTCTTGCATTCCGGAAAGAGTTTGAAAACGAACTTTCAAATTCTTTCCGGATAAGCAGGACGATTTTTCTGTAATGATATTCAGGCTTGAAAACTCTCAAATCCGCTATTTTATACTGATTAAAGCTCCAAAGAAGGCAAGCGTGGCTTCAGATCAGCATGGCGCTATTGGCTGATAATGCGCGCCTTCTTCCGTGCAACGTAATTATTGTTCAGATGCTCAATGAAGTCATTTGACGGCAATTGACCAAGCATTTCCTCCTCTTGAGCGTCTATTTCCAGTATGGCTATATACCCCTCAACCGCCGCTTCGCGCTCATTATCGCTTGTAAACATGACTTGCTGAAAGAATCCGCTTGGGAGGATCTCAGCAAATCGGGACTCTCCCCTTCCGAATGTAATGCCGTCTCCAATCCGCACCGACAGCACCGCAATAAACCTTTTCCCGTGATCCGGCTTTCCCAATCCCTTGGCATATCCCTGCAACATCATGCCCTTTATTTCTACATCCACAATTTGAGGCCGATTTAAATATCCGACAGCTCCAATGCACATGATAACTGCAATTATAAATGCAACCGCAGCCAGCGCCGCTTTCCCGGGCGGCATCGAAGGCCCTAAGATGCCGTTTACCGCCTTGGCGGAACTTTTCAAGATTTTCTTCCTAAAGCTATTCAGACCTTTAGATTCGCAGAATCTCTTGCTAAGCCTGCAGTTCGGATGTCCGAAATATACTATGGGAAGGGGATCGGTTTCTTTGCTTGAGACGACTGAAAGATTGCGCGCAACTGCGGAGCTTAAGGCCTGAGGAACAGTTTTTCGCTGAAAAAGGGCTTCGTAAAACGCGTCAAGATAAGAAAGATCACAATCGGCATGAATTTTTCTGCACATGCCGACTACGCTTTTTATCTCGCTTTGCTTGTAGAACATCGAGAAAAGCTTATCCTCATTTTTTACGAAATTGAGGCTTCCACAGGAAGAGATGGCGATCATCTGCGTTTGTATGAACTTCCTGCCTGCATTTCTCTGCAATTCCTTCTTGAGATCCGCTAGCTCAATGCATTCCTTTCCTTCGCTTATGAATGCGTCATTCTCAATGTGGGCTATTATATGAATCAGCATCCACTTCTTTTCTGTCAAGTATTTAAGCAGCTCATCCTTGCTTTGAGCCGTCTCAATCTCGACTTTAACCTTCGGATACCGGCTGAAGACAGCCATCAGCCTTTTCTCGAAATAGTCGTGCCTGGCAAGCGGAAAGCACTTTAGAATAAGCGCATTCCCCTCTCCCGCAGAAATGCCTCCGTCAATATACGAGCTGTTATGGGTCTTTCGCGCAATCTTGAATCGCTGAGCGAGAAATTCCCCCGACGGAGGAACCCTCAACGCTTCAAATGGTATGTACTGATAGTCGTCAGTCTCAATTGTAATTGCGCATCCCTTTGGAAAACGGCGAAACTTGTCCGCCAGCCTGGCAAAGTCTTGGCTTTGCCGCATGCACGCTTCTCCAAGAACCGAATACTCCTCGCAAGCCTTGTAAAATCCTTGAAAGTCTTTGAAATGCAATTCTGGATCCCTTGAATTATCAACAAAGCAATTCATCTCATATTGATTGACCCTAGAGAATTTCACCGTTCTGCTTTTCACCGCTGAAGCACGCTCCTTGCCGCCCAAGCGATCGGCTGAATGTAAAAGGATTCAGGCAAATACGCATATATTTCTATGATATACTGATTTTCATTGAAAATTACCTTTTTTGGAGCTTGATTATCCATTGATCGGTGCGAAATGCCGATTTCGCACCGATCAATGGAAATCAAGCTCCAAAAAATGAACATTTGATGAAAATCGGAATAGTACGGCAACAAATGCAGATTGCTGAATCTTCGCCATATGAAATTTCCGATTTTGGTGTTTGACTATGCAGCGCCTCTATGGAAAATCAAGCTTCAAAATCGGTTCATTTGACTGCAAATCGGTATATCTCATATTATTATAGGATAAGAGGGCGGTTTCCGCAACGGTTTGATTCTGGAAGCAATTGCTGGAACTCAGCGGCATATCTGCTGATTTGAATAGGAAAGCTAAGATTTTAGCTTGACTCTATAGCGTCTCTATCTACAATCAAGCTCCAAAATCGGCGCATTTGACTTCGCATCGATATATTTTGCCTAGAATGCATTATGCCTAAGAATCTATTGAGCCACCTAATATAAGAGAACGAGCAAACCACTGTTGAAAGGCGGGGCGGTTATCCCGCCTTTCGCAGTGTGTCGGTGTTGACTTCGATGCATTCCATAAATTGGAGGTATTCATCCCTGTACTTGAACCTCACAGCAACATCACCGCCCTCGTACACCTTGACATACTCAACCAGTTCTATCAAGACTTCCCGCGTCAGCTTTTAGATGTCCTCATGCTTGCGGAATATGGCGAGGAAAGGATTTTCAATGCCAATGCCGTTTTCCGTCTTGGCAAGTTCCGCTTTCAGCGTGGAAATGACCGTCTTTATCCTCGTTGCCTGTTCCTCGTAGCCCGCGCTCATGTGCGTGTAATCCTCGCGAGTCAGTACGCCGTCTTTCCAGTCCTCATACAAAGATTGCCTGTAGCGCATGACTTTTGCAAGTTCCTTTTCCCTGTTAAGAATATCGGCCCTCACCCGCGCCGCCTGTGTTTTCCGTTCGGGGGCCTCGTTTATCTGAGTAATAAGCGCCGAACAGGAAACGGCAAGATATACCATCTGTTTCACCGCATGAAGGACAGCCGCCTCTAGCTTACGGTGCTTTATCGTGTGGATGGTACGGGCGTTTTTGGAGCGGCTTGCGTAGGTCGAACAACGATAGTATACATTTCCTTTGACTTCGCTCCTTGCCATAGCCCTGCCGCAGTCGGGGCATTTCAGAAAACCGCTGAACAGATAAAGCTGTTTCTGCTTGGGGGCGGTGCGAGTGTCCCGCGCTAAAAGCTGTTGCACCTTGTCAAAGGGTTCCCGCTCTATGATGGCCTCGTGGGTGTTCTCCACTACGAACCATTCATCTTCCGACAGCTTTTCCTGTATGTGGACTTTGTAGCTTTTCATGCGGGTTTTGCCCTGTACCATATCCTCGGTGTAAACGCGGTTGCGAAGTATACAGTCAATCCCCACGCCTTTCCATAGCGGCCTCGCTTCGGGGATATTGGAGTTGTAGTACTTGTGGCCTTTACTCCGCTTGTAAGTCCGCAGGGGAAATAACGCCGTGGTCGTTGAGGTAAACCGCTATCGCATTCTTGGCCTTGCCGTCAAGAAACATCTTGAATATCTGCTTTACCGTGTCGGCGGCTTCATCATCAACTATCAGCGAGTGGGTATCTTCCGGGTCTTTCGTGTAGCCGTAGGGGGCAAACGCGCCGATGTACTCACCCTTGCGCCGCTTGTAGTCATATACTTGCCGTATCTTCTTGGAGGTCTGGGCGCAGTGGTTTTCGTTAAACACATTGGTAATCGGCACAATCATGCTCGTTATGTTGTGGGGGTTTTTGTAGCTGTCTATATTGTCCCCCAAGCTGATAAACCGCACATTCATCTGCACAAACAGATTTTCAATGAGGCTCCCTGCGTCGGTGTAGTTTCTTTCCAGTCGGGATAAATGCTTGACGATAACGCAGTTGATTTTCTTTGCGTGGATGTAGGCCAATAGCCTTTAAAAGTCCTCGCGGTTGGTGTCTGTTCCAGTACAGCCATCGTCAATGTAGGTTTCGCCGCTCAAAAACTCGTCCGCATAGGTGAGTTGAAAATCATCGAGCAACATAGATTGGTTTTTAACGCTGTAACTGTTGTCCGTTTCTTCTGCGGCCTTTTTCATATCCTCTTTGGAAAGCTGGATGTACTTTCCCAAGTTCCAACGCAGTACGTTTCTAAAGGTGCAGAGATCTTGGGTTCCCCTGTTCGCTGTCCGGGCCATGCGTCCCCCTCTCCATCACATTACATCTATATTTTATCATGATTAAAGTGTTATTTCCAAAAGAAAACGGCAAAACGCAGGATGATTCAATCTTGTCCCGCGCCTTGCCGCCTGTCAGCTTCGGGCCAATTTGGCCCGAAGTTATGTCATAATCCGCACTTCTGCCGGAACATCAGGGAGGCCATGAGGTCTTGCAGGGTGGGGCCGCCCTCCGTAAACTCCACCTTGACTGCCATATCATCGAGCCGGAACAAATAAGGATTTTTAATTGCCCAAAAAACCGCCTTGCCCGTTCCTTTTGTTGGAGGGACTTGTCAAACTCAAAGCCGCTCATATCGGCAAGTGTGTTCTTGTCCACCGTCCGAATGTCGGCGTTACGCATTTCGTCTAACCGCTCATGTGTCAGCATACTGTTTTCGCCTCCGTCCGTTTGCCGGGGATAGCAAAAGGGGCAACGCTTACGCGCCGCCGCCTTTCGCCTCGCCTGTGCTTCGGTTCTCCCGAAGCGCCGGAGGGAAACAGGCCGTACTCGTTCGGGCTGTCATAAGACAGTAAAATCCCCGGCCCATTCATCCCTCACCCGGTATATTAAGAGAGGAAAAGTCCTCTCACTTTATAGGGGACGAGATGGGCATTTGACAAGGCCGTTTTGGGAATCTCTCAAAAAAGTTTTCATCGCCCGAAGTCCACGCTCAATACTCTGGTTCACCGCGCTTTCGCTCACGCCCTCGGCAATTTCTTCACGGCTTTTGCCGAGCAGAAAATGCGCTTCGATCCTGCGTCCCTGCATTTGGGGCAGGGAGTTCAGAGCGCGGCACAAGCGGCAATGTTGCTCCATCCTCAAGACCAACGCCTCCGGGGTATCGGTCGTGTGGGCGATAGTCGCCGCCTCCGTTTCGGTGTCGGCGTCAAAGAGATATGTCTTGTTATATCTCATGCGCCGCTCATACGTTTTGTGATACCGCTTGTCTGCGAGAAGTTCAACCGCTACCTCGTCGGACACTTCCACAAACTCGTCCTGTGTATACCACGGGTAAAAATCCCGCAAGTTGACTGTTGCCATTATATTTTCCTTCATTCGATTTTTGGTGTGAAGCGAAAATCGAATGGAGGGGGGAACGACAACCGGGGCCGCTATGCTTTAGCGGCCCGGCCCGGACTTCGGGCCAAGTTGGCCCGAAGTTCTTTGAAGATGTTACGATTAGGGGGGCGCGGAAGTACAAACCACCGCGCCCCCTATAAACTGTCCCTCCGAAGCCGCGTAAACACAGGCTTTTTTAGGAGGCAAATCGTAACACTAACCCTGTTCCCTCTGCCGTTTTTTCCTCATGCGTTCACGGCTCCGGCGGCGGTTCCCCTCGCTCTGGCAGACCGGGGAGCAATACGCCTGTTGCCTGTCCGAGATAAAAAGCTTTCCGCAAGCGGCGCAAGTGTCCTGCTTGGGGGCCGCCCTGCCTGTCAAATACGCCTCTATCACAGGATCGAGGGGCAGGACAGCCTCGCGGAAATACTTGCAGTACGCGTCAGTCCACCATTTATTGAGCATATAACACTCGCAGTCGAGGGGCAGACAGCCATATTCATGGTTGTAATTCGCGCACATGGAAACAACAAGCTTTTTAATCGCCGCTCGTTCTGCGCGGGTCAGCTCGCGGGCCTCGTCGCTCATGGTCTAAACTTCGGGCCAACTTGGCCCGAAGTTACGTCATTATCCTGCCGCGCCATTTTTCAGATCCTCCGGGCGGGTCGTGAGCAAGCGGTAGATTTCCGTATTTTTCGGGAAACGGTCTATAAAGGGAATGGTCGTGTCCCCAAAAAGTAAAAGGCCCTCGCCGCAACTTTGTCAAGGTGCGTCAAAGAGATTTTTGCATTTTTCGTTTTTCTTTTTTCATCAGGTTGCATTAAAAAACCCTGCACAGGTGACTTTCGAGACTTGGAGCTGGCCCCAACAAGGAATTTTCGACGAAAATTCGCACGTGTCAAGACACTTGCCCTGCTTGCCGTTTGTATCACGAATTCTGGATACAGCCAGTTATGCCGACTTTCGCGTTATCCCGACAAAAGGAAAAGGGCGAGAAACAGAGCTGTTTCTGCGCTGAAAAATCGGGATAACTTTTCAAGGTAAATGCGGCGGGAATGGTTCGTTTTCTCCGCCGCATCTCCAAAAGTCAGGATAACATCATCACTTTAATCCATACAGCCGCTTTAAGATATCATCGTCATCCACATCGAATTGAGGGACAGCGGCTTCACTGAGGATTCCAAAACTCTGGGTTGGACTTGCCGTCTTCTCTTTCAATTGCGGCCAGCGCTTAGGCGTCATGCCAATATGTGAATAGAAAATTGACGTTCTAGAAGAAA